>JBDIAO010000037.1:0-25585 GCA_039812375.1 Phycicoccus sp.
TCGAGGGCCGGGGCGTCCTGCGGACGCAACGCGGTCACGCCGAACGGCCCGAGCAGCACGTCGGCCGACTCGCGATCCACGTGCGTGGCCAGGTCGAGGACCGTCGCCAGCCGATCCGGCGGCCCGTCCTGGCGAACCAGGCTGGGCCACAGCGAGCCCAGCGATGCGATGTCCGCGGCGACCCGGCTCTTCAGGTCCGCCTGGCCCGCCTGGCCCGCCTGGCCCGCCGTTGCCGCCCGGGCGTGCAGGTCCGCCACAGCGGCATCCGGGTCGACCTCGGCCCGGTTCGCGAAGGCCATCCGCGTGGGCCAGACCAGCAGGGCGGCACGGTGGTACCAGCGGTCCACGGTGTTGCCGTAGTTGCCCATGTAGCCCTCGTACTCGGAGGTGTCCGGCTCCAGCTGCGAGGTGGGAGTGCTTGCGAACACCTCGCGAGAGTCGATGTGCAGGGACACCGCAGTGGGGTGGCGCTGCCCCGGAAGCAGCCAGTGGGTCAAGCCGGTCTCGCTGTCAATGAGGCTGTTCACATCGACCTCGTCGGCGGAGATCGGCCCGTCCCTCCACGAGCCCCGACGCCTCGACCCGCGATAGCCCCAGTCGTCGACGTCCGCATCCCAGATCTCATGGATCTGCGTGAGCGCCAACACCGCCTCGCCCCCGACGCGCTCGATGGCGGCCCGCAGCAGCCCGGCCCGCTCGATATCGGTGCCCTTGAGCCGGGACCAGGACAGCCCCCGAGGGGTGTACTCGTGGTCGAGGAGATAGACGTACCGGCGTGGCGGCTCACTGTGGTCGCCCGTCCAGCGCGCCGGGACCGGGCTGGCGAAGTGCCCGGTGAGCAGGTCCGCGACCCGGTCGATCGCTTCCGGCGCGGCCTGCGGCACGACTGGTTCGTCGAGCATCACATTGAAGGTGAAGCAGACCCGGTACCCGGAGCGGACGGGCCGCACCTCGTGCACCCGATCCGCATACAGGACGACGAGGCTCGCGGTGGTGGCGGACGCGCTGTGGACGAGCGGCTGAGTGCCGTCGTGGACGATGAGCTCGCCGCCGGTATGCCGTGAGGGCAGGGTGAGCACGAGCGTGGCCACCATCGCGTCGGCCTTTTCCGAATCCCGGTGTGGGGCGAAGAACTGGCCCTTCTCGTAGACCAGCATCGAGTGGAGCTCGACCGACAGGGCGCTGGCCTGCGGCAGCCCCAGCCCCTCCCGGGCGGCCTCGAGGACCGAGTCCAGCCGGTCGGCCCAGGCGATCTCGACCAGCTCGGTCGGGATCTGCCAGGTGTCCCGCACGGCTGGGTCGAGCAGGGTCTGCGTGCCCAGGCCGAACGGGGCGGGCGATGCGAGGGCGACGAGCCGGCGGATGACGGCGGGCGTGAGTCTCTCGGGGAGAGCGCCAATACCCTGCACCTGAACAGCGAACCCGGTCAGGTCGACCTCGAGCACGGCACTGCCGGGACGGGGAATCTCGACGCCGGCGAGGACGAACGCCAACTGCTCACCCGGGCGCAATCTCGACGGATGCGTGCTCATGGACCCATCCCATCAGACGCGGTCGGCGGCAGGCTGGTTGACCTCGCCCCCGATCCTCGT
Source organism: Phycicoccus sp. (assembly GCA_039812375.1). Classification (GTDB taxonomy): domain Bacteria; phylum Actinomycetota; class Actinomycetes; order Actinomycetales; family Dermatophilaceae; genus JAGOME01. Next base: position 1,593 of record JBDIAO010000037.1, read on the forward strand.
CGTCGCCGCCCTCATCGTCCTCATCGCCCTCGCCCTCGTCACCGTCACGGTGGGTGCGACGGACTCCGCGTTGCGGCATCCCCCGTGTCGAGCGCACATTTGTCGCACCCATTCCGTCTCCAGGCACCCCGGATGCTCGGCGGAGCGCACGTTTGTCGCACCCATTCCGTCTCCCGAGACCCGCGCGCATGACCCGGCCCGTCGGTGACTGGTCCAGGGAGCTCTCAGGCGCCTCCCGCTGCCGGTTCGGGACCCTGGGCCTGGTGGGCTTGCACTCGAGGAAAGCCCGTCCGGGTGACGACCAGGACGTTGACGGCAACGATGACGAGGATCGCACTCCAGGCGGTGACGGGGAGGTGCTGGCCCAGCACCACCAGGCCCACCAGGGCAGCGAACACGGGGTGGACACTCATGAAGACCCCGAAGAGGGCAGTGGGAACGCGCCGCAGCGCGAGGAGGTCGCACAGGAACGGCACCGCTGAGGACAGGATCCCCGCTACCAGTGCACAGGCGAGCGCGGCCACGGTCAGCGGACTGTGCCACAGCACGATCACACCGATCGGTAGATACACCACTGCGGAGATGGCCGCGGCTGCGGCCGGGCCCTCGATCCCGGGCAGACGTTGCCCGATGGTCCGATTGAGCAGCACGTAACAGCCCCAGCACGCGGCGGCCAGCAGCGCCAACCCAACACCCAGGAAGTCCGTCGAAGGACCAGGGCGCGTCAGGACCACCACAGCGGCCGCGACGGACAGCGCGCCGAGCACGTCGCTTCCGCGTCGGGAGCTGATCAGTGCCACGGTCAACGGGCCGAGGAACTCGAGCGTGACGGCCAACCCCAGCCCGATCCGGTCGATGGCGGCATACAGGGACAGGTTCATCGTGGCGAAGACCAGCGCGAGCGCGACGACGGGCCACCACTGCTGCGCGGTGAACTCCCGCAGCCGCGGACGGCCGGCGGACCAGAGCACCACCGCGGCGACCCACTGACGCACTGCGACCACCCCGACCGGCCCGATCACCGGAAAGGCCAATGCCCCAAGGGCGGCGCCCACCTGGTTGGACAAGCCGCTGCCCAGCATCAGCGCCACTCCACCGGCCCGTCCACCGGACCGATGGCTGGGCGCATCACCATGGCTCGTCCCAAACGCGCTGCCGCCGGTTCCTGTCGAGTCGTCCATGCAGACACGATGCGTCCCGACCAAGCATTCGCAAAATGCATTTAGCACTCTGTCGATACGCTAGCCGTATGGATCGGAGTGACCGGACTGCAAGTGCTGTGGAACTGAAGCACCTACGCGCTCTCGTGGCGATCATCGATGCCGGCAGTTTCACCGACGCCGCCATCGACCTGGGCATCTCCCAAGCGGCTGTCTCCCGCAATCTCGCCGCGCTCGAGCGAGCCCTGGGCGTCCGGTTGCTCCATCGCACGAGCCGGGTGGTCACTCCCACCCCGGCCGGAACGCAGGTCCTCCCCCGAGCCCGCCTCCTCCTCGCCGGTGCTGACGAGCTCGTCCTCCAGGCGACGACCGGCCGCACCCGGTTGACGGTGGGTCACGCCTGGTCCGCCTTCGGTGGACACACCGCCGAGTTCCAACACCGCTGGAAGGAGACGCACCCCGACGTCGAACTGCGTCTGGTCCGACACAACACCCCCACCGCCGGTCTCGCCGAGGGTCTGTGCGACGTGGCCGTGATCCGGGCCGCGCTCGACCTGCGGCCGTGGGCCCATGTGCTGATCGGCCACGAACCTCGCTACGTGGCCATGTCCTCCGAGGACCCTTGGGCCCGTCGACGCGGCATCCGGCTGGAGGACATCGCCGACCGCACGGTGCTTATCGACCACCGGACCGGCACCACCACATGGGACCTGTGGCCCGAGGGCAGCCGGCCGCAGATCGAGTACATCGCGGACATCGACGACTGGCTCGCTGCCATCGCCTCCGGCCACCGCGTCGGCATCACCCCGCAGTCGACCACCACTCAGTACCGGCGCGCCGGCATCACCTATCGACCCCTGCGAGGTGCCGATCCTGTTCCCGTGCAGCTCATCTGGCAACCCCAAGACACCCACCCGGCAACCCATGCGGTGATCGCCCTGGCCAAAGATCTCTACCGATAGCGGCATCGGCCTGCGCGGACTAGCGACGTACTCCTGCACCGCCGTCACCATCGCGTGTGCCATGTCGTCGGCGCCGCGACGACCGGCGAGGAACTCCGGGCCGAGCGCGAGCAACGGGACCAGGGCCACCCGCATTCGCTCCACCCGTCGCTGCAGCGCCATCGAGTCAGTCATCGAGCCAGTCATCGTCCATCAACGTCCTCGATCCCAGTGTGCACCCGTGGTGTGATGCGTGTGATGACCTAGAGTAGGCATCATGCGCACCACACTGACGATCGACGACGAGCTCCTGGAGCAGGCGCGACGGCGTGCCCGCCGCGAGGGTGTGAGTCTCGGCAAGGTCGTGGAGGACGCCCTGCGTCGTGACCTGGCCCGCGAAGTGCCGACTCAGCGGCCGGAGGTTCCGGTCTTCACCGGCGGAACCGGGCCTCGGCCAGGTGTCGATCTCACTTCCAACCGCGCCCTGCACGAGGCACTCGACGAGGGACTGGCACCGGATCGGCTCCGCTGACGTGATCGTCATCGACGTCAACGTCGTCCTGGCCGCCCACCGGGGCGACCATCCGCTGCATGCTCCGGTCCGGAGGTGGTTCGACGATCTCGTCAGCGGCGGGACCGACTTCGGCATCCCCCTGCTGGTCTGGGGCTCCTTCCTGCGCCTGGCGACCAACCGGCGCATCTTCGGTGTCCCCACGCCACTGGGCGAGGCCTTCGACTTCATCGACGCGGTGCGGGCCCAACCCGGTCACGTCCCCGTCGAGCCCGGCGATCGTCACCTCACCCTGCTCCGCCGGATCAGCACGGATGCTGCCGCGCAGGGGGACCTGGTGCCTGATGCCCTGCTGGCGGCCATCGCCATCGAAAACGGGGCCGACATCGCGAGTCTGGACCGGGACTTCGCCCGCTTTCCCGGGTTGGTCATCCTCCGGCCCGACAGGGTCTGAACGGTCGGGTTCTTGGGAGGCGGGGTCCGCTGGTACGAGGGCTCGCCGCACCGTGCCCGCCGCCGGCGGGCTCGCCGCACCGTGCCTGTCGCGCCGTGCCTGCCGCGCCGTGCGTGCCGCCGGTGCCCGCCGCTTCCATCGGCAGGGCTTGGCAAACTCCCTCTGTCGCCGGGCGGGTGCAGATGCGTGTAGCGGGGTGACAATGGGAGATGAGCACGTCATGCACGACGAGAGGAGTCGTCATGGACGTCACGCACGGCACCGGGGATGCCGGGACCCGGCGGGCACGCGATCGGATCCTGCTGCCGTACGGGATCGCGATGACGCTGCTGGCGTTCGGGTTCACCTTCACGGGTGCCCGGCTGAGGTGGCTTTGGGTCGACACTCCCTATGTGGCTGTGCTGCTCGTTGTGCTGGGCGTCGGCTGCGTCGCTGGCGCCGTCGGCCGATGGTGGAACTGGCCGCCCCGTTGAGCCGAAGATGCCTCTGAGCCGAAGACACCTCTCGGAATCGCCGAAGGTCCCTCTCGGAATCCTTCCGCCCCCGCCCCCCGGCGGGCCCGAAGGGTTCTGGGTTGCTGAGTCGCGACGCGACCCCCGGACGACGGCCACGACCCCCAGGCCGTCACGTCCCGGGCTCCACCATGCCCTCCGGTTGACTCCCTTGAGCCCCACGTTTTCGGGGTGACCCCGAAAACGTTGCGAGGCCCCGGAAACCTTCCGGGGCCTCGCATTGCTTCCGGGGTTTCGTGCCGACAGGCCGACAGGCCGCCCGGTCGCCCGGTTGCCAGATCTCCGCAGCGCCGCTGACACCACTGCTGCGCTCAGCGGGGCAGTGGACGAGCGTTGCCCGAGCACCTGTCTGTCGAAGGGGAATCGACCAGCGGTGAGGAGAGTCGGTCGCCCTGAGACACCAGGGCCACCGGGTGATCGTGCGGGCCTCCTACCTGTTCGCCCAACTCGCCCAGCGGATCGGCCAGCCCGATCAGTGCGCCCAGTGCGATCAGCCTGATCGGCGGTGAACCATCCTCCCGATCAGCCCGGTCGGTGACGAGCCAGTGTCCAATCAGGCCGGTCTAAGACTAGTCTGATAGCTGTGAACAGCATCGGCGCCTACGAAGCGAAGACCCACCTGCCCCGGCTTCTCGACGAGGTCGAGGCGGGGGCCACCGTGACCATCACGAAGCACGGACGTGAAGTGGCCCGTCTCGTGCCCATCGGCGCACGCACGGGCACGGCGGGCGATGTGGCACGCGCCCTGAGGTTGGCGCGCAAGAGCGTACGGCGCGGCGATGACGTGGTTGCGGAGATGAAGGCGGAGGGGCGCCGGTGAGCCAGCTCGTCATCGACGCCTCGGTGGCGATGGCCTGGTGCTTCGAGGACGAGGCCAACGACGAGAGTGACGCGATCCTCGACCAGGTCGTCAGCGACGGTGCGGTGGTGCCCGTGCTGTGGACCCAGGAGGTGGCCAACGTGCTCCTCGTCGCCGAGCGCCGTGGGCGGGTCACCGAGGCCCAGTCGGCGCAGTTCACCACCCTGCTGTCCCAGTTGCCGATCGTCGTCGCCCCCGAGTGGCCTTCGCCCTCGGTCCTCGTCACCCTGGCCCGCAGCCACCAACTCACCGGGTACGACGCGGCATACCTATGGCTGGCCGAGACCCGGGGCCTGCCACTGGCGAGCCTTGATGCCCGCTTGCGGGCGGCATGCCGAGCCGCCGGCGTCGCCTTGCTCCCCGGCTGAAGAAGTCCCTCGGGATCGGTGCCCGGGTCAACGGATGCCGGGCGACACGGCTCGAGCCGGATGCCGATCCCGCACCTCGCCGGAAACGGGAGCCCGGGGCGAAGGTGGCCTCCCGGAAGGCAGACCGACCCCTGCCACACTTCATCACGGTACGCAGGGTTCGCGGTTCGTGGGCCTCGCCGCACCAGTTGGACCGAACCCTTGGCGTGAGGAGGCCTGATGTCCCGCGACGGATCACCGTAGTGACCCTCGTCGCCCTGGTGGTCGCCGCCGTGGCCGGCTGCACCGGTGGCGGACCGGTCGGTGGGCAGGGGAGAACCGCAACATCAGCCCCGGGCACGTCGGCCTCGGCTCGCCCGCCCAGGAGCAGGCCCGCGTCGTCCCCCAGTCGAAACCGACCGAGGTGTCGCACATCTTCTACCACTCCCTCATCGTCTTCTACCACTCCCTCATCGTCGACCCCGCCCGCGCCTTCGCCCCGAGCCAGTCCGGGAGACGCGGCTACGCGGCCTACATGGTGACCCTGCACGAGTTCCAGGCGCAGCTCGAGCAGATCCACGAGCGCGGCTACGTCCTGGTCCACCCGCAGCGCCTCGTGGCCAAGGATGCCGCCGGGGCGATGACCCCGCAGAACCCTCCGCCTGCCCCCGGGCAAGACGCCCTTGGCCCTGTCCGTCGACGACGTGAGCTACTACTCGTACATGGACGGGGCCGGGTTCGTCTCGAACCTCGTCCTCAAGGACGGGAGGGTCACCAACACCTACGTCGACGCCCGCGGCAACATGCACTTCGGCTCCTTCGACGTGTCGACGGTCGTCGACGACTTCGTGTGCGAGCACCCCGACTTCGCCTACCACGGCGACAAGGGAACCATCGCCCTCACCGGTTACAACGGCATCCTCGGCTACCGCAGCTCGGTGCGGGAGTAGGGCGACAGGGCGCACATGCGTGCCGAGCAGCGAGCCGCCAAGGCCGTCGCGGACGAGATGCGCTCCCAGGGGGTGGAACTTCGGGAGCCACACATGGGGCCACATCAACCTGACCACCTCGCCGCTCGGCCAGATCAGGGGCGACAGCGCACGATGGGACGAGGAGGTGCGGCCACTGGTCGGCCCGATCGACGAGCTCATCTTCCCCTTCGGGGCGGACATCGGTGGAGCGGAGAAGTACACGATGTCCAACCCAAAGTTCGCCTTCCTGCACGGCGAGGCGGCCTTCGACTACTTCTTCCCAATCGATGCCTCGACGTTGTTCCGGACGCAACTGACTCCGCAGTACTTCCGCCAGGCGCGGATCAACGTGGACGGCATCTCCATGCAGCGCGAGCTGGACGGGGGCGCCAGCTCACGGTGTGGTGAGAGTGCGCAGCATCTCCGCGTGGCGGCGATGACCGATGGTCTCGTAGCCGATGACGGGGACGAAGCTCGCGAGCATGACGAGGAACAGGCACGCCGTCACGGGCACACCGAGCGCACTGGCGACGACCGCAGCGACCAGGAGGGCGAAGGTGCCCCCGAGCAACACCAGGTGGAAGGCGTCGAGCAGCGAGGCGAACAGGTCCTGCAGGGCGAAGACGCTGGCCAGGTAGAGCGCGACCGGCACCGCCACCGCCGCCGTCACCGCGACCGGCCCCTGGTGGCTCTCCCCCGTCAGGTACAGACCCGCGCCGTGCAGCCCGGCCCCGGTCCCGGCGATCCCGAGCAGGACCGGGATGTGCCCGTAGCCGAACAGGTAGCCACGTCGGGGCCGGTGCTCGAGCAACGTCCCGAACGGCATGAGGAAGTAGACCCACCACAGCGCGAAGGTCAGACCAATCCCCGCGAAGATCACCATCACGGCATCCGGGTCCAGGGAACCGCCGGCGAGCGCACCCCGGGAGGAGGCGACGGTCCCGACCACCCCCTCGCCGAGGGTGATGATCGCGAACGCGCCATAGCGCTCGGCGATGTGGTGCGGATGCCACGGGGTACCGTCCGCGCGCCCCTGGGTGAGTACGGGGATGAACAGTTCGAGGGTGCCGAGCACGAGGATGGCGACGAAGGTCGGCACGAGGGCCAGGTCGACGAGCGCCAGGGCGACCCAACCAATCTGGGCCACGACGAGCCAGAGCGCGTTGCGCAGGGCGACGCGGCGATACCCGGGCGCCTGTCGGGCGGTCCGCAGCCAGAGCAGCAGCATGCCCGCCCGCATGACGACATAACCGGTGACGACGAGGCGGATATCGACGTGCTCACCCGTCTCGATGCTCGCAAAGGTGGCTGGCAGGCCGAGGGCGAGGATGACCACGCCGACCATCTGGATCATCGTGCACAGCCGATAGGCCCAGTCGTCGGTGTCGAACGCCGAGGCGAACCAGGAGAAGTTGATCCAGCCGACGAGGATCGCGAACATTGCCAGGACGAAGCCGAGCACCCCCGACCCGAGATGCCCCTGGGCGGTGATCTCGGCGAACCGGTCTGCTGCCACCCCCACCGAGACCGCGAAGGTCAGGTCGAAGATGAGTTCCAGGGCGGATGCCGCCCGGCCCTCCTCGCCCGGATCCCGCCCCCGTATCCGCAGCAGCCGGAATGACCTGTCCCCAGGCGTGCGGACAACTGAGTCGGACATGCCCCCAAGCCTCGCCTGCCCGATCCACCGGCAGCAACACGGCATCCTCGGCGCTGAGCGCCCCGAACGAAGGGGACGCTATCCATCGTCACTTTGTTGATACATCTTTGGTCCGTACCAGTTTCCGACAAACACTTGACTTGGCCGAGTTCATCCGCTTCACTGAGCGTATTGGTCCGTACCAAAGGAGGAAGTATGAAGCGTACGTCAGTTGGGTTGTCCTCAGCTGTGGCCATTGTGACGATGGCCGGAGGACTGGCCGCCTGCTCTCCGAGCTCACCCGCAGGCAGCGGTGGTGGAGGCGAGCAAGGGTCGGGAACCGGGGCGGTCAAGATGGTCCTGTGGCCCGGACCCGAGGGTGACGCCATGGGCAAGGTCGTCGAACAGTACAACGCCCGTCAGGGCAAGACGGACAAGATCACCGTCGAGATGACCTTGCTGTCCAGGCAGGACACCTTCTCCAAGGAGGCCACTCTGATGGCCGCCAAGTCCGCGGACCAGGACATCTACTTCGTCGCCAGCTACAACGTCGGCCAGTTCGCCGCGTCCCTGGAGCCGCTGAAGTCCATCGACGCATCCAACTACTTCCCGGTGGCGGTCGAAGGCTTGCAGTACCAGGGCAAGCAGTTCGCCCTCCCTCTCGACGTGAGCAACCACTTCCTGCTGTACCGCAAGGACCTCATCGACCCCATGGTGGCGGACCCGGCACAGAAGAGCGCCTACCAGGCGATCGCCCAGAAGGCCGTCGGGCAGCCCCTCGAGCCCAAGCCGGCCGACGAGTGGACCTGGGACGACTACATCGCCATGTCGGCATACTTCTCCCAGGGCACGAACTCGTCCTCACCAACGAAGTACGGGACGATCTTGCAGGCCAAGAACCTGCTGTACAACACCATGATCTGGAACGACGTGCTCTGGGGCCTCGGCGGCAGCTGGACCACCGCAGACGGCAAAGCCAACCTGAACACCCCGCAGGCGGAGAAGGCGGTCAACGTCTACGCCACGATCTACAAGAACGGATGGACCTCCCCGGACAGCTCCCAGGCGGAGTTCCCAGAGACCCAGGCCGCCCTGAAGTCTGGGAGCGCCGCGTTCGCCGTGCAGTGGTCCGCCGGGTTCGCCGAGCTCAACGACCCGGCGAAGTCCCCTGAGGTGGCTGGAAAGATCGCCATCGCACCGACGCCGGGCGGCAAGACCCACGTGCACGCTCTCGCCGTCGCCCTGAACAAGTACTCGACAAACAAGGCCGCCGCGACCAAGTTCATGGAGTTCCTTGCCACCCCGCAGGCCATGGCCACGTATGCCGACGCCGGCGGCATACCAGCCATGCCGCAGGTCCTGAAGGACAAGCAGAGCGTCAACCCAGCATTTGCGAGCATCGCGACCACGATCGCCAAGAACGGATATGCCGAGCCGGTCTTCCCCAAGGCGTTCCAGGCGTATTCGAGCCTCGCCGAAGACCTCAGTGGAGCCTGGGTCGGCACCGTCGATGCCAAGCAGGCCGTCCAGACTGCCAACACGAACCTGCAGTCCCTCCTCGGCTAGTCCGGCTCCACCCCGGCTCCACCCCGGCTCTACCCCCGACTCGACCAGCGACGTGGTGGTCGAGGCCCCCACCACCAGGACGGCCTCGACCACCACACGCCCCGGACGAAAGACAACCATGGCCGCGCATCCCGCTTCCGCACCCCGCGCCACCCGTTGGCTGCTGGCCTCACCACTGCTCATCTTTGCCGCGATCTTCGTCGCGGTGCCGGTCTACCAAGGTGTTCAGGCGGGCTTCTTCGGGCTGACCCTCCAAGATCCGTCAGCGCCCTTTGTCGGGCTGGGCAACTTCACGACGCTGTTCTCGCGTCCTGGTTTCCTCGACGCTGCGCGGTTCACCGTCACCTTCGCCCTCATCGTCACCGTCCTCGAGACGGTCCTCGGGTTCGGCTTGGCGATGCTCCTCAACCGCAGCTTCCCGGGAAAGCGGATCATCTTCACCCTGCTGCTCATCCCGATCATGATCGCCCCGGCGCTCCTCGGAGTGATGTTCCGCCTCCTGCTCAACGGCGACATCGGCCTGATTCCCCCACTGCTGGCCAAGCTCGGCCTACACGTCGCACTGTTCGCCCCCAACTCCGTGATCCCGCTGATCATCCTGCTGGACATCCTCCAGTGGACGTCGTTCACCTTCCTGATCATCTATGCCGGGCTGCAGTCGTTCCCGACCGATGTCCTGGAGGCCGCCAGGATCGACGGCGCCGGAGGCTGGCGCACCTTCGTGTCCATCGTCCTGCCGATCATGCAACCGGTCATCTTCGCCGCCGTCTTCCTGCGCCTCATCGACGCCATCCGCACGTTCGACGTGATCTATGTACTCACTGCGGGTGGACCGGGGACCACGACGACGACCCTGAGCATCTACGTCTACAAGACCGCCTTCGAGTCCGGCGACTTCGGCCTGGCCGCAGCGGCCTCCACCGTCATCATGATCGTGCTCATCCCGTTGGTGCCGTTCCTCGTCAAGCGCATCACCCGACCGCAGGAGGGCTCATGACTGCCGTCGCCCAGAGCAGTTCCCCCGGTTCCCCTGGTTCCCCCGGTTCTGCCACCGGACAGGTCGGGCCTCGGCCTGGGCGGCGCCACCCCCGTGGCTGGGCGTTCACTGTGGCCGCTGGCCTGGTCGCCGTCCTGGTCAACATCCCCTGGCTCAACGCCGTCCTGACCAGCGTCAAGACCGATGGCGACATCAGCCGGGGGGCCCTGACCTCGTTCACCCCGACGCTCACTCACTACGCGAACTCCCTCGGGGCCGCGGGCTACAACTTCCCCAAGTTCTTCTTCAACTCGATCGTCATCGCCCTCGGCGCGGTCGTCCTCGTCCTGCTCATCGCCGTACCGAGCACCTACGCAGCCATCCGCCTCGGCTTCGCCGAGCGCTGGATCGCCAATGTCTCCAGCGGATTGCGCCTACTCCCGGCGATCTTCTTCGCCGTCCCCTACTTCCTGCTCATGTCCAACCTGCACCTGCTGGACACCCTGCCCGGCCTGATCTTCGCCAACACCTTCCTCAATCTGCCGCTGGGCATCATCCTGCTCAGCGCCGGGTTCCGGGATATCCCGCAGGAGGTGGAGGAGGCCGCCTGGGTCGACGGTGCCGGCACCGTGCGAACTCTCACCTCGGTCGTCGTCCCCATGCTCGCCCCCTCGTTGGTCGCGGTGGCCGTCCTGGTCTTCATCTTCTCGTGGAACGACTACCTGTTCGCCCTCGTCTTGTCCTCCTCCAACGCCACCCCGGTCACCCTCGGGGCGGCGAACTTCGTGACGAGCACCGGCATCCGCTGGGGGGACATCTCAGCCGCTACGGTGTTGTCCACTCTGCCGCCGATCCTGTTCGCGGTGTTCGCGCAGCGGTATCTCGTCAGCGGCCTGTCCTCAGGAGCAGTCAAGGGATGACCCTCTCATCGACCACCCCTCGGCCCGAAGCGCCGAAGTACGAGCAGGTCGCGGCGGCCCTGGAGACTCGGATCAGGCGCCTGCAACCTCACGACGAACTGCCGACCGAGCGGGAACTCCTCCGGGAGTATGCCGTCAGCCGGACCACCATCCGACACGCCATCAGCCTCCTGCAGCGCCAGGGCCTGCTCTACAAGATCCAGGGCTCTGGGACCTACGTAGCCGACCCCGCCGTCGTCGCCAAGACGGTCAGGTTGACCAGCTTCTCGCAGGACATGCAGCAGCGCGGACTCAGGCCCTCGAGTGTGACCCTGGGCGTCACCGACGTCGCCGCGTCGCCAACGCTCGCGGCCGAGCTGGACGTCCCGGCCGGAGCCGCCCTCGTGGTGCTCGACCGTCTGCGCCTGGCCGACGACCAGCCCATGGCGCTCGAGCACATCTATCTCGTGCGCTCGGTGATGGGCGGCGTCGAACTCGATCCCACCCAATCCCTGTATGAGCAGCTCACCAGCGCCGGAATCGTCATCGACCGGGCGACGCAGACCGTCGATGCCGTCAACCTCGACGCGCGTCAGGCCAGGCTCCTCGAGCAGGCGGTCGGGGCCGCTGCGATCCGCGCCCGCCGGGTCACGTACACCGATCGCGGTGTCCCCTTCGAACATGCGGAGACGATCTATCGCGGCGACCGGTACAGCTTCGAGTTCAGCGTGGGGGTGACTTTGTGACCATCCTGGCCGTCGACATCGGTGGCACCAAGATCGCAGCAGCACGCGTACGGGACGACGGAGAGGTCGACAGTTCCGTCGCCACGGCCGCTACCCCGGCTGACCAGGGCCCGATGAGCCTCGTCGGGGCGGTCATCCGGGTCCTCGAGAGCCTCGAGAGCTCGGACGTCGACCTGCTCGCTGTCGCCAGCGCGGGTGTCATCGACACCGATACCGGCACGGTGCGTGCGGCCACGAGCAGCATCAGTGACTGGATCGGGTTCCCGCTGCGCGACCGGCTACAGGACGCGACCGGATGGCGCACCGTAGTGCTCGGCGACGGACAGGCCCACGGCATCGGTGAGGCCCACTACGGCACGGGTCGCGGGCACCGGTCAGTCGTCGTCCTGGCCGTGGGAACCGGCATCGGCGGGGCGTTCGTCCAGGACGGGCGCCCCCTGCTCGGCGCCCATCACGCCGGCGGGCACTTCGGGCACCTGCCTGTCCCGCAGGCCGTGGGTATGGCCTGCTTCTGCGGGTCGACGGGCCATCTCGAGGCCATCGGCAGCGGCGCCGGGGTGCTCCAGCAGTATCGGGTGCGCAGTGGCAACCACAGCGTCACGACGACCCGTGAGGTTTTCGACCGCGCCGGGACCGACGCCGCCGCCGCCGCGGTGGTCCACCAGTCCGGTGCTGCCGTGGGGACGGCCGCCGCCGGGCTGGTCAACGCCTTCGACCCGGAGATCGTCATCGTCACGGGGGGTGTCGCCCGCACCGACGATGCCTGGGCGATGAGCCTGCACGCGGCATACGCTCAGGGCGTCATGCCCTACCTGGCCGCGACCCCGGTAGTGATCACCCAGTCCCACGGGCTGACCGCCCTGCAAGGAGTGGCCCACCACGCCAGGGTCAGCTGCGGGACGACATGAGGGCCCACCCGCTCGAGACCCTGAAGGGCGCTCTCGTCGTCTCCTGCCAGGCGTATCCAGGCGAACCCATGCGTGATCCGCACGTCATGGCTGCGGTCGCAGCGGCCGTCGCGGCGGGAGGGGCCGCCGGGATCCGCGCCCAGGGGATCGAGGACCTTGTCGCCATCACGCACGCCGTGGACCTACCACTCATCGGGCTGATCAAGAAGGGCGTCGACGGCGTGTTCATCACCCCGACCCTGTCCGATTGCGCCGCAGTTGCTGCCGCCGGAGCGGACATCGTCGCCCTCGACGGCACCACCCGTCCCCGCCCCGACGGAAGCACCCTCGCTGAGTGCATCGCCGAGATCCACCATCGCGGGCGTCTGGCGATGGCCGACTGCGCCACCGTGCAGGATGCCGTCGCCAGCGCCGAGGCCGGAGCGGACTGCATCGGCACCACCCTGGCCGGCTACACACCCGACCGGGTGACAACGGTGGGTCCGGACTTCGCCCTGCTCAGCGAACTCGTGGCTGCGCTGCCCATCCCGATCCTCGCCGAGGGCCGGATAAGGAATCCCGACGATGCCGCCCACGCCCTCGCTCTCGGCGCGCACGCCGTAGTCGTCGGCACGGCCATCACCCACCCCACATCGATCACCGCTCTCTTCGTCGCGGCCTTGTCGCGCTGACCTTCACGTCCTCTCCTGGCTGCCTAGCATGGGGTGATGAGCACCCGCGCGCCGCATTCAGGACCGCTGCGTGAGGCCCGAAGCTGCTACGACCACCTCGCCGGACGCCTCGGGGTGGCGCTAGCGGCCACCGCCCTGCACCGCGGCTGGATCCTCGACGATGGCGACGCCTGGCGGCTGGCCGAGGATGCCGCGCAGCGCGCCACCCGCGACCTTGGTCTGCAGGTCGACCTCGACCCGACCTCCGCTCGCCCGGCGGTGCGCCGCTGCCAGGACTGGACCGAGCATCGCCCGCACCTTGCGGGCGGGTTCGGCGCCGCCCTCTTCAAGGCGCTGCTCGCCAGCGGTTGGGTCCAGCGGATCCCCGACGCCCGGGCCTTGACGATCACGTCACGTGGAGCAGAATCGTTGCGCCGCAGTGGGGTTCGCGGCATCGTCGTCGACGATTCGGGTTGCGACGCAGACAACCTGTGCATCTCTGGAGCCGTGAGCGTGACCGCGGCGGGGGCGAGGACTGGGACGCCTTGGTCGAGCGGGCCGTCGCCGAGGGCTGGACCGGTGTCTCGGCCCTTGCCGGCCTCGGGGGGAGCGTGGCCGACGCGGTCGCCAGCAACCTCACGGCATACGGGCAGTGCGTCGGCGATGTCGTCGCCTCGGTGCGCACCTGGGATCGCGAGGTGGATGCGCAACGCACGTTCGCCATGGTGGACTGCGAGTTTCGCCCCGGCAGGTCGCGGTTCACCCCGCGGGCGGACGGTCGTGCGTATGCCGTGCTCGAGGTGACGTTCCTCTTCCGGTCCGGGACGATCACCGCGCCGCTGACTGACCCGGCGCTGGTGCAGTTGCTCGGGGCACAGCCGGGTATGCGACTGCCCCTGAGCCAGGTCCGTCGGGCCGTGCTCGCGGCCGCCCGCTGACCCCGACTGGCTCCCACTGCACGGCGGCAAACCTCGAACTCCGGCGCACAATGGGAAGTGAGCACGCCAGTGCCCCCGAGAAATGCCCTGGAAGTGCCCTCGAAGTGCCCTCGAGAGAGGAGTCATCATGGACCTCAAGTACACCGGCAGGACCGCCGCGCCCCGGCGGGCACGCGATCGAGTCCTGCTGCCATACGGCATCGCGATGACGCTGCTGGCGTTCGGATTCACGTTCAGCGGCAACCGGCTGAGATGGCTCTGGGTCGATACTCCCTATGTGGCGGTGCTGCTGGTCGTGCTGGGCGTCAGTTGTCTCGCCGTCGCGATCGCCCGTCGCCGGCACGCCTCGCCCCGCTGAGCGCCACGCCCCGTACGCCCCGTACGCCCCACGAGGCCTCAAACTCCCCGAGCCAGCGCGCGCCATACGCCCCACGAGCCCCACGATTTCGGGATCATCCCGAAATCGTGGCTACACCCCGGAAGGTTTCCACAGCGTCGCCACGGTTCCGGGGTGTCACCGACTAGAAAGCCCCAGGACCCCGCCAGAATGCCCCAGGCGCACGAAAGAGGCCGGACTCCAGCCACGAGAGGCACCTACAGGGACGGAGGCGACAGGTCGAACCGTGGCCGCCGAGGCGGGCGTGGCTGCCGGGGAAGGTGCGCTGGACTGCGCGGTCCCACATGGTCCTCGCGAATCGTCCCATCGGGCTCGATGTGCGAGAGCATCTGCTCGACGACCGTGAGAATGTGCGCGTCGTCCACCCGATAGAGCTGCCGACGTCCCTCACGTCGGGCCGCCACGACCCCCGCTGCCCGCAGCTTCGCGAGTTGCTGGCTCGTCGCCGGGATGGCTGCACCGGTGAGTTCCGCCAGCGTCGTGACGTCGAACTCGCCCGAGGCGAGCAGCCAGACCAGATGCAGTCGCCCGGGAACAGAGAGCAGACCGAATGTCGCGGACGCCGCCGCCAGCTGGTCCGACGTCACCTCGCCCACTATGGGTGCCACCTGATTCGTTGTCATACAAGTCACAGCATGCCAACAGTCTTTCATTTGCGCAATCAGATAAGTATGATGCTCGTCGGCCCGAGCGCTGGCCATCCGCCACGACCATCGAGGAGGTGAGGTCCCCATGAGCTCCGACGATCACAGTCAGCCCTACGACCATCCCATCCCCTTCTCGTCACGCGTGGGCTGAGCCACCCCTACTGCTCTTCTCGCCTGGTCACACCCCGCGCCTCGTTCCTCCAGGAGGCTCCCGTGGCCACGCTGCGTCCCTACTCTGCCGTCGGACTGCGTCACCCCAGCCGGTATGCCGTCGACGCCGTCGTCATCGTCGCCGTGGCGATCCTGCTCTGGGCAGTGATCCACCTCGGACAGGGGATGACCGCCCGGATCAACCTCCAGCACGTGCCCTCGACGGTGTCGACCGACCCGGCAGCGCTGCCCGGATACGCCGCCCGCTCGCTGCTGCGCATGTTCCTGGCCCTGATCGCTTCGGTCCTGTTCAGCTTCGTCTACGCCACGGCGGCGGCACGGCTACCCCGGGCGGAGAAGGTCCTGGTCCCGGTGCTCGACGTCCTCCAGTCAGTCCCCATCCTCGGGTTCCTTTCCATCACTCTGACGATCTGGCTCACGCTCTTCCCCGGGACGATGCTCGGACTGGAGTGTGCCTCGATCTTCGCCATCTTCACCTCACAGGCGTGGAACATCACGTTCGCCTTCTACCAGAGCCTGATCACTCAGCCGCGCGAGCTCGACGAGGCGGCCCGGCTGCTCCGCCTGACCAAATGGCAGCGGTTCTGGACCCTCGACGTCCCCAGCGGGATGATCCCCCTGGTTTGGAACGGGATGATGAGCTTCGGGGGCGGCTGGTTCTTCCTCGTCGCCTCGGAGGTCATCAGCGTCAACAACGCCACCTATGCGCTCCCGGGGATCGGCAGCTACGTCGCAGCGGCCAGTGCGCAGCAGCAGGTCGGACGCATCCTGCTCGCCATCGGGGTCATGGTGCTCATGGTGGTCGGCGTCAACGTCCTGTTCTGGCGTCCGCTCACCGCGTGGGCGGAACGTTTCCGGATCGAGCAGTCCACACCGCTGACTGCTCCTCGCAGCCTCGTCCTCGATCTGCTTCGGCGCTCCCGCATCCCCCGCGCTGTCGCGCGGCTCCTGCGTCCCCTCGCGCTGACCCTGGACACCGTGACCCGCCCATTCGGGCTGGCCGACCGGCCATTGCGGGTCAATCCCGTGCGAGCACGCATCGGTGACGTCGTCTTCGCTGTGCTCGTCGGTGCCTCGATCGCCTACGGACTTGTCCGGATGCTCGGATACATCTCGTCGGAGACGGGCCTGGCCGAGTTCGGGCACGCTGCACTTCTGGGTGTGGCCACCTTCGCGCGGGTCGTCGTCCTCGTCGCGGTAGCGACCCTCGTGTGGGTCCCGGTCGGGGTGTGGATCGGCATGAATCCCAAGGTCTCTCGCTATGCCCAGCCGGTGGTCCAGGTGCTGGCGAGCTTCCCCGCCAACTTCCTCTTTCCGCTGTTCACGCTGGTCCTCATGCGCACCGGGATCAGTCTCAACATCGGGGGCATCCTTCTGATGAGTCTGGGCGCCCAGTGGTACATCCTGTTCAACGTCATCGCCGGCGCGAGCGCCATACCCGCCGACTTGCGGGAGGCGTCGACGAGCCTGGGGCTGCGCGGAATCCTGCGGTGGCGTTCGTTCATCGTCCCGGCCGTGTTCGCGACCTGGGTGACCGGCGGCATCACCGCCGCCGGTGGCGCCTGGAACGCCTCGATCGTCGCCGAGATTGTCAGCTACGGAAAGACCACGCTCGTGGCCACCGGGCTCGGCGCCTACATCGCCCAGTCGACTGCAGACGGAAACTTCGCCAAGACCCTGGTCGGTGTCACCGTGATGAGCGTCTTCGTCGTCGGCCTCAACCGCGTCTTCTGGCGGCCGCTCTACCGACTCGCCGAGACCCACTACTCGATCCAGCAGGGTTAGGAGGACCCGCCATGACCACGATCTACCGCGCCCCCGGAGCTCCCACCAAGACCGCGATCATCGAGGTCGATCACCTGACGAAGACGTTCCCTGGTGGGGACGGCAGCGAGATCAGGGTGCTCGAAGACGTCTCGTTCACTCTGCGGGAAGGCGAGATCGTCGCCCTGCTCGGCAAGTCCGGTTCCGGCAAGTCCACACTGCTGCGCACGATCGCGGGACTCATCGCACCGAGCACCGGCGAGGTGCGCTACCGAGGGCGTGCTCTGACGGGAGCCAACCCTGGGGTGGCGATGGTGTTCCAGTCCTTCGCGCTGATGCCGTGGCTCACTGTGCTCGACAATGTCGAGCTCGGGCTCAAGGCCGCAGGAGTGGCAGCCGACGAACGGCGCGAGCGGGCACTGCGGGCGATCGACGTCATCGGGCTCGACGGCTTCGAGAAGGCCTATCCCAAGGAGCTCTCCGGCGGGATGCGGCAGCGCGTCGGCTTCGCCCGGGCCCTCGTCCTGCGCCCAGACGCCCTGCTCATGGACGAGCCGTTCAGCGCCCTCGACGTCCTCACCGCCGAGAACCTGCGCACCGAGCTGACGACCCTGTGGGGGAGCGAGGACTTCCCGACGAAGGCGATCTGCATCGTCACGCACAACATCGAGGAAGCGGTTCAGCTCGCCGACCGGGTCGTCGTGCTCAGCCCGAACCCGGGCCGGATCAGGAGAGAGGTCGAGATCCGCATACCCCGGCCCCGCGATCGGCGGGGGCCGGCAGTCGAGGCGCTCGTCGACGAGCTGTATGCCGCCCTCACCGATGGTCGAGGCCGTGGCCGGGCTCCGGCAACCCCCACGGGTCCGCTCACCCATCCGCTGCCTGTGGCCAGCGTCGGAGGGCTCGCCGGTCTCGTCGAGATCGTCTATGCACACAACGGGCAGACGGACTTGCCCGACCTGGCCGACGAGCTCTCCTTCGAGGTGGACGACCTGCTTCCGCTCGTCGATGCCGCGGTGCTGCTCGGCTTCCTCGAGGTGGAGGGGGCCCAGGCCTTCCTCACCGAGTCGGGGCGTGCGTGGTACACCGCCGACATCCTGGCGAGCAAGGAGATCTTCGCTGCCCACGCCCTCGCCAATGCACCGCTGGTGCGCACGATCGTCAAAGCCTTGGAGAACAGCCACGACGGGGTCCTCAAGGACGGGTTCTTCCGGGACCTGCTCCGTCGCGGCTTCTCGGTCGAGGAGACCGAGCGGCAACTCGACCTCGCCATCGACTGGGGTCGATACGGCGAGCTCTACGACCACGACGGCGACGACGGTGTCTTCATCCTTGGCGAGGTGGCCGGCGAGGCCGCCGCCTACCTCTCACGCCAGAGGGGTGGGAGCTCGCCTCAGGACGAGCCCGGTGAAGCACCGCAGGCGCCTCGGTGACGGTTCGAAAGGCAACCCGCCACCGGCGTGGCCACCACGATGAGCACAACCGGAGTGGCTACGGTGGCCTTGGGCTGGCGCAGACCGAAGGACGTCGCCGCCGGCCGCCCGCTGACGGACGTGAAGGGGAAGCCCGGCTGGGAGTCTGGAGATGAACACACCCACACACACCCCGACCCGCCCGCCGCGCTCGCGCCCAGAGGCCGAGCGCAGGGATCCGCACGCCCAACACCCGCGCACCGATCCTCACCGAGCCCCGATGCGCCTGACGCGACGAGGCCGGATCGTCGTGGTGGTCGTGATTGTGCTGGGCCTGGTCCTGGCGTCCATCCTCGGGTATGCGGCATACCTGTATTTCTCCCTCGACAACGGGATGCACCGCTCGGCCGCCCTGGCCGGCTCGCAGTCGGGCGGCACCGTGGCCGCCGGGGCGGACATCGACTTGTTGCTCATGGGCCTTGACTCCCGCCTCGACGTCAACGGCCGGCCCCTGCCGGCGCAGATGTATCAAGCCCTGCACACCGGCGACGAGAGCGTCGGCGGGTTCAACTCCAACACCCTGATGTATCTGCATATCCCCGCCGACGGCTCGAAGGCGACCGCGATCGCCATCCCCCGTGACGACTACGTCGACCTGCCCGGCTGCCCGAGCGGGGTGTGCACGTCCAAGATCAAGGAGGCCTACGGGCTTGCCTTCAACCAGAAGACGCAGGAGCTGTTCAAGCAGGGCGTGACCGGCAGCAAGGCACACCAACAGGCCAGGGACGCCGGCCGCGCCGCGGAGGTCGCCACCGTGGAGAAGTTCCTCGGGGTGCGCATCAACCACTTCGTCGAGGTGACGATGGTGGGCTTCTTCCAAATCGCCCAGGTCGTCCAGCCGATCACCGTGTGCGTCAAGGAGGACACCGAAGACCAGTTCTCCGGGGCGAACTTCAAGGCCGGGACGCAGCAGATCAATGCCGAGCAGGCGATGGCCTTTGTGCGCCAGCGCCGGGACACCGTCCATCCTGAACTGAACTTCACCGACCTGGACCGCTCCCGCCGCCAGCAGGCGTTCATCGTGTCCTTGTTCTTGCAGCTCAAAGCTGCGGGGACGCTGCTCAACCCCGCCAAGCTCACCGGCATCATCGACGTGGCCAGCCAGAACACCGCCATCGACGACGGGCTGAGCCCGCTGCAACTCGCGGTCCTCGGAGCGAAGATGTCCGGCGGGAACATCCACTTCTACACCCTGCCGGTCAAGGAGTTCGGCACCAGCCCGAAGGGGGCGTCGATCAACGTCGTCGACCCGGTCGAGGTCCGCGCGACGGTCCAGCGTCTGCTGCATCCGCCCGCATCGAGCACCCCGGCGCCCTCACCGTCAGCGAGCACTCACCGGAGCACACAGCCGACGACCCAGCCGACCATCGATCGCCGGCTCGCCCAGGGGACGACGGTCTCGGTCGTCAACGCCTCCGGGCAGGCCGGCGCCGCAGGAACTGTCATGACGCGGCTGACCGGCCTCGGCCTACTTCAAGGACAACTCGCCAACGGGCCGTCGGCGACGTCACGGATCACGTATGGCGCCCACGCGGACGCCGTCGCCGGACAGGTCGGCGCCCTGCTCGGCATACCCGCGAGCGCCTCCACCGCCCTGGGCCCCGGGCAGATCCAGGTGGTGCTCGGCACCGACTACCACGCCGAGAGCGGCGGGTCCACCGGGGCGACCGCAAGCGCGGCCCCGACCGACCCGGTGTCCGCGACCGGTGGTGGCCGATCGGGGCCACCACCGACTGCCCTGACCGACCTGTCCGCCACAGGCGTGCCCTGCGTCAAGTAGCTCAGGGGTCACCCGTCGGCACGTAGCCCAGCGTCACGGCCTCAAGGCCGATGACGACGTGCCGGTCCTCAGGCGGCGCGGGCTGCCCTGGCGAAGCGAGCCAGCGCCCAGAACAGGCCGCCGACAAATGCCGCGATACAACCCCAACGCGCCATCGGCACGAGGAGCCCGACGACGACCACCAGCAGCAGAGTCGCGGTGAACACCCAGGACAGAACCGCCAACTCGATCGAGTCACCCATGTCAACAGGCCCCCTTCGTCTCCACGGTAACCCTGGCGGAGGGAGTGCGGGGTTCCGTCGGGCGGCGCGAAGGCGGATGATGCGGGGATGGGCGTCCTCGAAGCCACGCGGCATACACTCCACTCGCCGGCACGGATCCGGAGCCCGCGATGAGCGCCGGCACCCAGCCTGGCAAGGCTGCCACCCTCCTCGACCTCCACCACGGCCCTGGGTTCGTCATCCCCAATGCCTGGGACGCCGGCTCCGCGCGAGTCCTCGAGCGGATCGGCTTCCCGGCGATCGCGACGACGAGTGCCGGTATCGCGTGGTCCTGCGGCCTCCCCGACGGTGGCGCGATCGACGCCGAGACGATGCTCGAGCACATCGGACGGATCGTCACGGCGGTGGACGTGCCCGTCACGGCCGACCTCGAGAACGGCTACGGCACCGCCCCCGAGGAGGTTGGGCGCACGGTGGCCCGGGCCGCCGCGCTCGGAGCCGTCGGGGCCAACCTCGAGGATGCCGCCGGCGGCGCCCTCTTCGGCATCGAAGAGGCCACGGAGCGCCTCGCCGCCGCCCGGGCCGCAGCACCGGCGGGCAGCTTCGTGCTCAACGCCCGCACAGACACGTACTTCGTCGGCACGAGCGGGGATGCGTTCACCGAGACCGTCGAACGGGCGCGCCGCTACGTCGAGGCCGGAGCCGACTGCGTCTTCGTCCCCGCGGTGCCTGACGCCGAGACGATCGGGGCCCTCGCCGCAGCCATCCCCGCGCCGATGAATATCGTTGCGGGACTTGCGAACACGATCGACGCTCCCACTCTCTTCGCGCTCGGGGTCAGGCGGGTCAGCCTCGGGGGTAGTCTCGCCCGGGCGGCGCTGTCCACGCTGGAAGCGGCCGGGCGGGAACTGCTCGAGACCGGGACCCTCGGTTTCCTCGACGGGGTGATCTCCTTCGGTGAACTCCAGTCCCGTTTCAGTCACGGCCGGTAGGAAAGGCCAGTAGAAAATCGGCCCCGTCAGCCCCGTCAGCGACCTCGTCGAGGAGGTCACCGAGGTGGACCGGCACCATCCGGCGTGCTCGCGGACCGGCCTCGCCACCGCGTGCTGCAGGCCCCGTCTCATACGCTGCAGGGACGACATCCGCGACGACACTGTGCCCGGAGGACCCCATGGAACCCCGCCCGCCCCTTCCCCCCTTCAGTTATGAGGACGCCCTGGCCAAGGTTCAGGGTGCTGAGGACGCGTGGAACACGTGCGACCCGGTCGCAGTGGCCGGCGCCTACAGCCTCGACACCGTCTGGCGCAACCGGGACGAGCATGTCCGGGGCCGGGAGGAGGTCATTGCCTTCCTCACCCGGAAGTGGGAACGGGAACAGGACTATCGGCTGCGCAAGAACCTGTGGGCCTTCGGGGACAACCGGATCGCAGTGCGTTTCCAGTACGAGTCTCGCGACGCCGACGGGCAGTGGTGGCGCTCCTACGGGAACGAGCTGTGGGAGTTCGACGAACTCGGATACATGAAACGCCGCGAGGCGAGCATCAACGACGTCGCCATCGACGCGTCCGATTTGCGGGTCACCCCCGGCGAGGGGGAACTCCCACCCTACTGACGTGCACTCAAGTCCCGGTCTCTATGAGGTCCCAGTCTGTGTGAGAGGTGCCTCCGGGGAGGTGCCTCCGGGCCGGTCCGGCGGGTCAGGCGCCCACCCTCGGTTGTTGCTGGGTGATGCAATGGATGCCGCCGCCTCGGGCGAAGATCTCCCGGGAGTCCACGGTCACCACCTCACGGCCCGGATACACCTCCGCGAGGATGGACCGGGCCCGAGCGTCTGCCTCGTCCTCACCGAAGCCGCAGGCGATGACACCGCCGTTGACGACGAGGTGGTTGACATAGCTCCAGTCGACGAAGCCCTCGGCGTCGCGCAGCGTCGTCGGCGCCGGCAGGTCCACGACGCTCAGTGCGCGGCCGCCGGCATCCACCTGCCCGCTGAGCTCCTCCCGCAGCATCCGGGACACCTCGAAGTCCGGGTGTGCGGCATCGCGCTGAACGTGCAGGAGCACGGTGCCCGGTGAGGGGAACGTCGCGACGATGTCGATGTGCCCGCTCGTGCCGAACTCTTCGTAGTCCCGGGTCAGGCCACGGCTGAGCCACACGGCGTGGCTCGCCCCGATGGTGCGGGCGAGCTCAGCCTCGACCCGCTCTCGGGTCGCGTAGCGGTTGCGGCGCGGGTCGAGTTGGACGGTCTCGGTGAGCAGGACAGTGCCCTGTCCGTCGACGTGGAACCCACCGCCCTCGTTGACCAGGAGCGAGCTGACGACCTCCCCGCCGGTGGCGGCCGCGATGACCCGGGCATGGTCGGCGGACTCCTGCCACATCGCCCAGTCGTGGTCGCCCCAGCCGTTGAAGACCCAGTCGACCGCACCGAGCACCCCGGGGCGTTCGGGATCGAGGACGAACGTCGGGCCGGAGTCGCGGGCCCAGAACTCCCCGACCGGGGTTTCCAGGAGCTCGATCTCGCTGGACAGCATCCGCGCGGCCCGGGCGCTCTCGCTCGGGTCGACGAGCATGGTCACCGGCTCGAATGCCGTGATCGCGTGCGCGACCGCAGACCAGGCGGCATACCCGGCCTCGCGCTCGGCGACGCTCTCGCCGAGGGTCATTCCCTCCCGGGGGAAGGCCATCCATACCCGCTCCTGAGGGGCGGTCTCCGACGGCATCACCCAGCCCATGGTCAACTCCTCCGGCTCTCGGCGTCGTGCGCCCGATGGCGCGTGCGCCCCGCGACGATGGTCTCAACGACTCGCGCGTCGAGCAACGACTCAGGCCCGGCGGTGAACGGGTCGACGTCCAGGATGACGAGGTCAGCGGCGAAGCCGGGTGCGATCTGCCCACGCCAGTCCGCGTCCCCGACCGATGCCGCCCCGTCCCCGACCGATGCCGCGTCCCGGGTCGTTGGATGTCGCCGCGTCCTGGGTGGCCGGATACTGGTCCGGTGGAGCCAACACTGAGCACGCAGCCGGTGGAGACGAACGAACACGGTCAACCCGTGGGCCCTCGCGTCGACCCCTGGCAACCCAAGCCGCTGCCGGACGGGCGGGTCCTCGAGGGCACGTGGTGCCGCCTGGAATCGCTCGACACCGACCGGCACGCCGAGCAGCTCTTCGCAGCCGACCGCGCCGATGAGACGGGGGAGAGCTGGACCTACCTGCCCTACGGGCCCTTCCCGGGCCTCACGGCATACCGGGCCTGGGTCACCGACGTGGCCGGGCGACCCGACCCGTTCTTCTACGCGATCATCGACACCGATCCGGCATCCCCGAGTCAAGGCCAGGCGCTCGGGGTCGCCAGCTACTTGCGCATCAACCCGGAGCACGGCTCGATCGAGGTCGGGAACCTGCACTACGCCCCGGCCCTGCAACGGCGCCGAGCTGCCACCCAGGCGCAATACCTGCTCATGGCACACG
>JBDIAO010000038.1:0-25393 GCA_039812375.1 Phycicoccus sp.
GCCGACCGCCTGGCTCTTCTGGGCCTGGCGGACCAGGCGTCCTGGGCGCACGTCGTCTGGCTCGTCCGGGCGGTGCTCGACCGGGTCCCAGCCGACCCGACCAGGCCCGAGGAACTGCGGATCCAGGACGAGCTCTTCGTCTTTGCCGACGCGTGCGCCGCTGTCGTCGACGCCCCGGTGACCATCGAGGACACGCGCTCCCGGGTGCTCGCCCACTCAGCCCGCCACGACGCGGCCGACCCGATCCGGCTCACCACCATCGTGGGACGTCGAGTTCCCGACACCGTGCTGGCCAGCCTGCGTGCCCGCGGCGTGTTCCGCCGGCTCGCTGCCTCCGACGAGCCGTTCTTTGTCCCGGCGGACGGCGACCTGCGGGCGCGGCTCGTGGTCCCGGTGCGCGCCGGCACCGAATGGCTCGGGTCCATCTGGGCCGTCGTCGACGACCGGCCTGCCCCCGAGGTGGTCGCTGAGCTCACCCGGACGGCGGCTCGGGTCGCACTGCACTTGCTGCAACTACGCTCGCAGGTCGACCTGCGACGGCGGGTGGCTGCCGACCGGGTCCGTGCTGCCCTGCACGGCAGCGGTGACGGCGTCGGGTGGCTGCCACCCCCACCGTGGCGGGTGGTCCTGCTCGGTGGTCTAGCCGATCCCGTCGCCAGTCGGGTCGGCCTGTGGGAAGCCGCAGCCCGACGGGCCCTGTGGCGCCAGCCGATCATCGTCGACGTAGCCGAGGACGTCGTTGCGGTCGTTCGCGACCCCGAGGCTCACGCCCAGCCCTGCGGGCACCTCGAGCCGGGCACCGTGGCCTGGCTCGACGACCTCGCCACCGAGCTCAACGCGGCGGTGGGGCGGATCAGCGCCCATGCCGGGCATGCGGTGAACCGGGTCGAGTCCCTGCCTGACTCGCTGGCCGCAGCCCGATCGGTACGCCAGGTCAGTGGTGACGCCGTCGTCGTCCACCTCGAGGATGTCTGGGCCCAGCTCGTCCTCGCCCGCGCGGTCGATGCCGTGCGCGACGGCATACCCGATCCGGTCGACGCACTCCTGGCCCACGATGTCGAACACGACAGCGACCTGGCCGGAACCCTCGCCGCCTGGCTCACCCATCCGGCGGCACCGCGCGTGGCTGCACAGCAGCTGCACATCCACCCCAACACCCTGCGCTACCGCATGGCCCGGGTCCGCGAGGTCCTCGACGCAGACCCTGATGACCCGGACACCCGTCTCGCCCTGGCCCTGCGCCTGCGCGCGGCTCTCCCGCATGCTCGGCTCTCTGGTTAGTGTGCTGTTGCCCCTCTCGACGTCAAGGAGTCCGTCATGACCATCCCGCACCGCACCATCGGCCACGGCTCGAAGACCGTCTTCCTCCTGCACGGCTGGTTCGGTTCCGCGCAAGGGTGGGGGAACTTCCCCGACTACCTCGACCCACAGGTCGCCACCTGGGTCTTCACCGACAACCGTGGCTACGGGGCCCGGATGGCCGAGTCAGGGACCTACACACTCGACGAAGTAGCCGATGACGTCCTGGCCCTGGCCGACGAGCTGGGAGCGCAGACCTTCGGCATCGTCGGACACTCGATGGGCGGTGCCGAGGTCCTGCGGGTCCTGGCCAGGGCCCCGCATCGGGTCGACAAGCTCGTAGCCATCACTCCGGTCGCAGCGGCGCCGACCCCCTTCGACGACGCCGGCCGGGACCTGTTCTTCGGCGCGCCGGACGACCGAGGCAGGCGCTTCGGGATCGTCGACTTCACCACGGGCAACCGACTCACCCCGATCTGGGTGAACTCGATCGTGGACTTCTCTCTCGAGCACTCCACGGTCGAAGCGTTCCGTGGAGCGCTTGAGGCGTGGGCCAACGCCGACTTCCTCGACGAGATCCAGGGCAACGAGACGCCCATGCTCGTCATCCCCGGTGAGCACGACCCTGCCCTCGGCGAGGCGACCGTCCGTCAGACCTACACACCGAACTTCCCGAACTGCACGATCGAGGTCATGGCCAACTCCGGGCACTACCCGATGTTCGAGACCCCGGTGGCGCTGGCGACGACGCTCACCCGTTTCATCGCCGACTAAGACGTGGCGCAGCTCGGACTGCCCGAGGCGACAGCCCTCCTCCACGACCCCGGGACCTACACCCGCGCAGTCCCATATGCCGTGCTCGCGGACCTGCGCCGCGAGCACGGCATCGTCTGGGTGGCGGAGCCTGAACTGCCCGGCTGGCCGGCCGGCACTGGCTACTGGCTCGTGCTCCGGCACGCCGATGTCCGCACGGTGCTCGCTGACCCGGCCACCTTCTCCTCGGCCCAGGGCGGGACCCAGATCCGTGACCCCGAGCGGGAGGAGGACCTGCGCTATGTCCGAGCGATGATGCTCAACATGGACCCGCCGGAGCACACCCGGTTGCGCCGGCTGCTGCACGCGTCGTTCACCGCCCGGGCGGTGCACGACCTGGGGGATCAACTGCGTGCCCATGCCACGAGGATCATGGACCGGATGCTCGCCGGCCCACCGGTCGTGGATTTCGCCAAGGACGTCGCCGCCGACCTGCCGCTGCTCGTCCTGGCCGACCTGCTCGGAGTGCCGATTACGGACCGGTGGCTCATGTTCGACTGGGCCAACCGGGTCATCGGCTGGCAGGACCCCGACTACGCGGTCAGCGCGAGCTTCGACGCGGCCGCCGGCTCGGCCATGGCCCGGGAGGCGATCGCGCTGCGGCCACAGCCCAACCCGGACGGACGGATGCCAGACCCGCGTTCGCGCGCCGGGATGCCGGACCTCTACCGCTATGCGCACCTGCTCGGAGCGGCCAAACGAGCCGATCCTGGCAGCGACATCATGTCGATCCTCATGTCCAGTCGCGACGACGGTGATGCCGGTGACCACGGCGCTGGGGGAGTGGTCAGCCTTGAGGAGTTCGAGAACCTCTTCTGGCTCTTTGCTGTCGCGGGCAACGAGACCCTGCGCAACGGCATCCCCGGCGGACTCGTTGCCCTCGTGGAGAACCCGCACGCCCAGCACGCCCTGCGCGAGGACCCGAGCCGGATCCCGGCCGCTATCGAGGAGATGCTGCGCTGGTGGACCCCAGTAATGACCTTCCGGCGCACCGCGACCCATGACACCGAACTTGCCGGAGCGCCGATCAGGGCCGGCGAGAAGGTCGTCGTCTCCTTCGCCGCGGCCAACCGGGACGAGAGCATCTATCCCGACCCGGACCGGTTCGACATCGACCGGTATGCCGTCCGCCCACCACCACGAGCCCACCTGGCCTTCGGGCATGGCCCGCACGTGTGTATCGGCGCCAACCTCGCCCGGGCCCAGATGACCGCGATCTTCACCGAACTGCTCACCCGCACAAGATGGGTCGAGCCGGCCGGGGAGCCGGTGTGGCTTCGGTCGAACTTCCAACGTGGGGTCAAGCGGCTGCCGATTCGCTGGTCCTGAGCGCCTTCCCCGCTGTCGGCGCTCTCGACTAGTCTCGAACATGTGTACGGTCGCTCGGATCGAGTGGTGGAGCCGCCGCACCGTGCGGCGAGCCCGGGGTCGCCGGGGGCGCGCTCCCGCAGGGGCCCGCCCGGATGGCCAGCACAGGTGCCTCCTCCCGGTGCCGCCGGATGGGAGCAGGCTGCGGTCGTGTGGCTGTTCGACCACTGCCCATCCGAGTACCGTCGGTATGCCGCCTGGCGACGGCACCCACTCGCCCTCGCCTGGCTCGCCGAGCGTCATCTGCACGCGCAGCTCGAGGCCATGCGCGAAAGCTACCGAGGCATCCGGGTCGACCTCGGCGAGACGTTGGGGCCGGAGGGAGTCCATGACGTCCTCGCCGCTCTCGAGCACGAGGGGGCCCGATTACTCGCCGCTCAGCGGGGCGCAGGCTTGGTCCTCGAGGCGTTCCAGGGTCATGACTTCGTGCCGCGCCTGTGACGTTTTTCCCGGCATGGTGGGGGACCGCCTAGACTCGTGGGGTTGGTCGGTGGTGAGCACCCGGCATACGACGGCGAGTTGCCTCGCCCACGAGAACGGAAGGCAGCAGCGTGACCCTGCTCGAGCGGATCCATGGTCCGGCCGATCTCAAGGTGCTGTCGGAGGCCGACCTGCCCGCCCTCGCCGGGGAGATCAGGGACTTCCTCATCCGCGAGGTCACCCGCACCGGCGGACACCTCGGTCCCAACCTCGGGGTTGTCGAACTCACCATTGCGCTGCACCGGGTCTTCGACAGCCCGCACGACACCATCGTCTTCGACACCGGCCATCAGTCCTATGTGCACAAGCTGCTGACCGGGCGGCACGACTTCAGCGGGTTGCGGCAGCAGGGAGGACTTTCGGGCTACCCGAGCCGGGCCGAGTCCGCCCACGACGTCGTGGAGAACTCACACGCCAGCGGTTCACTGTCCTGGGCGCACGGGATCGCCACCGGCCGGCTCGTCACCGGACGAGCGGACCGGCACACCGTCGCCGTCATCGGTGACGGCGCATTGACCGGCGGGATGGCCTGGGAAGCGCTGAACAACATCGCCGCGGACAAGGACCTGCCACTGGTCGTCGTCGTCAACGACAACGAACGCTCGTATGCCCCGACCCGGGGTGGCCTGGCCGATCACCTCGCCACCTTGCGCACGACCCAGGGCTACGAGCAGTTTCTCGACTGGGGTAAGCGACGGCTGCGCCGCACCCCGGTCCTCGGGGCCCCGATGGAGCGTGCGCTGCACGGGGTGAAGAAGGGCATCAAGGACGTCGTCGCTCCCCAGGGAATGTTCGAGGATCTGGGGATCAAGTACCTCGGTCCGGTGGACGGACACGACGAGCACGCCCTCGAGCAGGCGCTGCGTAAGGCGAAGGCGTTCGGCGGTCCGGTGCTGGTGCACGTGCTCACCCAAAAGGGCCGAGGCTACGAACACGCGGTCAACGACGAAGCAGACCAGTTCCACGCGGTCGGGGTGATCAACGCCGAAACCGGGCTGCCCTTCGAGGTGGCCGGCCGCTCGTGGACCGACGAGTTCGCTGACACCATGGTCGCTCTGGGTGCGCAGCGTCCCGATGTTGTCGCGATCACCGCAGCAATGCTCATCCCCGTCGGGCTCGACCCCTTCGCTGCGGCCTACCCGGATCGGATCTTCGACGTCGGCATCGCCGAACAGCATGCGACAACGATGGCGGCCGGGCTGGCATTCGCCGGGCTGCACCCGGTCGTCGCGGTTTATGCGACGTTCCTCAACCGGGCCTTCGACCAGTTGCTCATGGACTGTGCGCTGCACCGAGCTGGGGTGACCTTCGTCCTGGACCGCTCCGGGGTCACCGGTCCGGACGGAGCCTCACACCATGGGATGTGGGACATGAGCCTGTGCGGGGTCGTGCCCGGCCTGCACCTTGCGGCACCGCGGGACGGCCACCAGGTGGGCGCTGCTCTGCGCGCTGCCGTCGACATCGCCGACGCCCCGTCGGTCGTTCGCTTCCCCAAAGGCACCGTCGGCGAACCCATCGTCGCGGTGCGCAGCATCGACGGGGTCGATGTCCTGGCCGAGCCGGCCACCGAGGAGCCGGCCACGGGCGACCCGGCCACCGCAGACGGCCCGGCCGGTCCGGTCGATGTCCTCGTGGTCGGGGTGGGCGCCATGGCGGCCACTGCCCTGACCGTGGGGGAGAAGCTCACCGCGAGTGGGCACCGAGTCCGAGTCGTCGACCCGGTGTGGGCGCTGCCGGTCAACCCTGCGTTGGTCACTCTCGCCCGGCACGCTCACCGAGTCGTTGTCCTCGAGGACAATGTCGTCACCGGTGGGATCGGCAGCCAGATCGCTGCAGCCGTGCACAACGCCGGTCTTGAGGTCCCGGTGGACGCGTTCGGGATCCCCCATGGCTTCCACGAGCAGGCATCCCGGGCTCAGGTTCTCGAGATGATCGGGCTGACCCCAGACGCGGTCACCGCCGCCGTCGAGCAGCGCCTGCGCTGAACCGTACGTCTGCGCTGAATCGTGCGCCTGCGCCGAACGGTGCGTCGACTCGCAGCCGTGAGCCTCAGATGTCCCGGAAGGTCTCGATCGTCGCACCGAGCGCGTTGAGCCGCTCGGCGAGGTCCTCGTAGCCACGGTTGATGACATAGACGTTGCGCAGCACCGACGTCCCGGGTGCGGCGAGCATCGCGAGCAGGATGACCACCCCAGGTCGCAGTGCCGGTGGGCAGATAACCTCGGCGGCGCGCCACCTCGGCGTCGGCCCGGTGACGAGCAGCCGGTGTGGGTCGAGGAGCTGGACCTGGGCGCCGACCTTGTTCAGTTCGACGAGGTGGATCGCGCGATTCTCGTACACCCAGTCGTGGATCATCGTCGTGCCCTCGGCACACGCGGCGATGAGGGCGAAGAAGGGCAAGTTGTCGATGTTGAGGCCGGGGAAGGGCATCGGCGCGATCTTGTCGATCGGCGCTTTGAGCGGGCCCGGGTGCAAGGTCAGGTCCACCAGTCGGGTGTGGCCGTTTGCTGCGACGTACTCCGAGGACACGTCGTAGCGCAGCCCCATCGTCGCCAGGGTCGCGAGCTCGATCTCGAGGAACTCGATGGGGGCACGCTCAATGGTGATGGAGGACCCGGTGACGACTCCTGCGGCGATCAGGCTCATCGCCTCGATGGGATCCTCGGACGGGGAGTACTCGACATCCTGGTGGATCGAGGAGATACCGCGCACAGTCAGGGTCGTGGTCCCAATCCCGTCGATCTGCACTCCGAGTGTCTGGAGGAAGAAGCACAGATCCTGGACCATGTAGTTGGACGACGCGTTGCGGATCACCGTCGTCCCGTCATGGCGGGCGGCAGCCATCAGGACATTCTCGGTGACGGTGTCGCCGCGCTCGGTGAGGACGATCGGGTCGGACACGTCCCCGTGCGGGCGGTCGGTGATGAGTGCCTGGTAGGCGCCGTGCGTCGCGGACACCTCGAGTCCGAAGCTGCGCAGCGCGGTCAGGTGCGGCTCTACGGTGCGGGTGCCCAAGTCGCAGCCACCGGCATACGGGAGCGCAAAACCGTCGTGCTCGTGCAACAAGGGGCCGAGGAACATGATGACGGTGCGGGTGCGTCGAGCAGCCTCGACGTCAATGGCAGCCAGATCGAGCTGGGCCGGCGGGATGACTTCCAGATCGTTGCTCCCGGGCAGCCAGCGCACCTTGACCCCAATCGAGGTGAGCACCTCGATGATCCGGTTGACCTCCTCGATCCGAGCGAGGTTGCGCAGCGTGGTCCGACCCTTGTTGAGCAGCGAGGCGCAGAGCAGCGCGACGGCGGCGTTCTTGCTCGTCTTCACCGGCAGTGACCCGGAGAGCTGCTTGCCACCCTCGATCCGCAGGTGCTGCGGCCCGGCGTGCCCGAGCGAGACGAACTCACTATCGAGCTTGATGCCAACCCGGGCCAGCATCTCTAGGGAGAGGTTCTGGCGCCCTTGCTCGATCCGAGCGATCGCGCTCTGGCTGGTCCCCATGAGGTCGGCGAGCTCGGCCTGGGTCAGGCCCCGGCGCCGCCGGGCATCCCGGATGAGTTCCCCGATCCGGGCGAGATAGGTCGACTCAGTCGTCACAGTCACCGCTCTAGGGTAGATCAAATATGAGATCTATGCACACGCCATGGTGGGCGGCATACCGCCATTTGGTATGCCGCCCACCGGTGGAGCCGTGCCGGATCAGACCGGGACGCTCGCCACGCCTGGGGGCAGAATCCGCTGGCCGAGGACCTTCTGCGAGACGCCCTCCCGGTCGAGCAGCGGGATGAGACCGCCGTTCCAGAACTGGAAACCGGCGCCGGTGATCATCGCCAAGTCGATGTCCATCGGGGCCTGGGCCACGCCCTCGGCGAGCATCCGGCCCACCTCGTCAGCCAGGGCGGTGAGCACCTGCTCGCGCACCTGCGCCGCGTTGAGGACGACCGGCTGAGCAGGGGCCTCCTGCATGGCCAGAACCTCCGGGTCGGGCACCGGCTTGCCGTCGACGAGGGTGAAGAAGCCCGGCTTCCTGGCGGCCACCATCTTCTCCAACACCGGGGAGACGTGGAACCGGTCGCCGAAGGCGGCGTGCAGGGTTTTGCTGTTGTGCAGCGCGATCGGCGGACCGACGAGTCCGACGAGGACGAACGGCGGCATCGGCGCGAGCCCGGCGACACCGGCGTCGGCGACCTCAAGCGGAGTGCCGGCCTCGACGATGCGGGAGAACTCACCCATGAACCGGCCCAGGAGCCGGTTGGTGATGAACGACGCAGAGTCCTTGACCCGGATGGTCGTCTTGCCCAGCTTGCGCCCGGTCGCGAAGGCCGTCGCCAGGGCGGCGTCGTCGGTGGCCTCGCCGGGGATGATCTCCAGCAGCGGCATCACGGCGACCGGGTTGAAGAAGTGGAAGCCGACGACCCGCTCGGGGTGCTCCAGCTTGCTCGCCATCTGCGTGATCGACAGGGAGGAGGTGTTCGTCGCAAGCACGCACTGCGGTGAGACAATCGCCTCGACCTCGGCGAAGACCTGCTGCTTGACGCCCATCTCTTCGAAGACGGCCTCGATGACGAAGTCCGCGTCGGCGAAGCCCTCCTTGGAGGTCGAGCCGGTGACCAGTCCCGTGAGGAAGTTCGCCCGGTCCGGGCTGATCCGGCCCTTGGCCAGGCGCCCCTCGACCTCGTGGTGGACATACGCCACGCCCTTGGCGACCCGTTCCTCGTCGAGGTCGGTCATGACGACCGGCACCCCGAGCTTGTCCGCGAAGAGCATCGCCAGCTGGCTGGCCATGAGCCCGGCGCCGACAACCCCGACCTTGGTCACCGGCCGGGCCATGGACCGGTCCGGCGCTCCAGCCGGACGCTTGGCGCGCCGCTGGACGAGGTCGAACGCGTACAGCCCGGCACGCAGCTCATCACCCATGAGCAGGTCGGCCAGGGCCTCGTCCTCAGCGGCGAACCCGGCCACCCGGTCGTTCGTGCGGGCCGCCCGGACGAGCTCGATCGCGCGGTACGGCGCGGGGGAGCGGCGCGCTGTCTTGGCGTCGGCGGTGGCTCGGGCGGCGTCGCACGCGGCCTCCCAGCTCGTCTCGTCCCTCTCGAGCGGGGGACGCTCGATGGTGACCTCGCCGCGCACGACGGCCCCGGCCCAGCGCAGTGACTGCGCCAGGAAGTCGGCCGGTTCGAACATCGCGTCGGCGATGCCGAGCTCGAAGGCCTGCGGGCCCTTGAGCATCCGGTTCATCGACAGCGGGTTGTCGATGATGACGCCCAGGGCCTTGTGCGCGCCGATGAGGTTGGGCAGCAGCCACGTCCCGCCCCAGCCGGGGACGAGCCCGAGGAAGCACTCCGGCAGGGCCAGCGCCGGCACTCCGGACGAGATGGTCCGGTGGTCGCAGGCGAGGGCAATCTCGACCCCGCCGCCCATCGCCGCACCGTTGACGAAGGCGAAGGTAGGCACCGGCAGGTCCATGATCGTCCCGAATGCCGCGTGCCCGGCCCGGGCGATCGCCAGGGCCTGCTCCCGGGTGCGCAGATGCGGCACCCCGGTCAGGTCGGCTCCGACCGCGAAGATGAACGGCTTGCCGGTGATCCCGACAGCCTGGATCTCACCCTTCTGCGCGCGCCCGCGCAGGGTATCGAGCTCGGCCTGCAGACCGGCGATGGTCGCCGGCCCGAAGGTGTTCGGCTTGGTGTGGTCGAAACCGTTGTCGAGGGTGACCAGGGCCAAGATGCCGCCGCCGCCAGGCAGGGTGACGTCCTGGACGAGCGCCTTGGTGACCACCTCGTCGGGGAAGTCGGCGGCCCGCGCGTCGGGGGTCGTGGTCGGTGTTGTCGTCATGGCTCAGGCCTCCGTGCCGTAGTCCGCGTGGTGGGGGTTCTCCCAGATGACGCAGCCACCCATTCCGATGCCGATGCACATCGTGGTCAGCCCGTAACGCACCTGCGGGTTCTCGGCGAACTGCGCGGCGAGCTGAGTCATCAGGCGCACGCCGGAGGAGGCGAGCGGGTGGCCGACAGCAATAGCACCGCCGTACTGGTTGACCCGTGGGTCGTCATCGGCGATGTGGAAGTGGTCGAGCAGCGAGAGCACCTGGACGGCGAAGGCTTCGTTGATCTCGAACAGCCCGATGTCCTCGATGCCCAGCCCTGCCTTGGCCAGTGCCTTCTCGGTCGCCGGGACCGGGCCGATGCCCATGACCTCCGGCTCGACACCGACGAAGGCATAGGAGACCAGGCGCATCTTGACGCTTAGACCGAGCTCTTCGGCGGCAGCCTGCGAGGCGAGGATGCACGCAGTCGCCCCGTCGTTGAGCCCGGCGGCGTTGCCTGCCGTGACGTGGCCATGCGGACGGAAGGGGGTCTTCAAGCTGGCGAGGTCGGCCATCGTGGTGCCGGGGCGCGGCGGCTCGTCGCTCGTGGCCAGGCCCCAGCCCTTCTCGGCATGCCGGGTGGCTACCGGAACGAGGTCGGGTTGGACCTTGCCCTCCTGGTAGGCCTTGGCGAGCTTGGCCTGGCTTGCGACGGCATAGGCGTCGCAGCGCTCCTTGGTCAGGGCCGGGAAACGGTCGTGCAGGTTCTCGGCAGTGCTTCCCATGACGAGGGCGGAGGGGTCGACGAGCTTTTCGGCGATGATCCTCGGGTTGGGATCGACGCCCTCGCCCATAGGGTGGCGGCCCATGTGCTCGACCCCGCCAGCGATGGCGATGTCGATGGCGCCCGCGGCAATCGCCCCTGAGGTCGTCGTGACGGCAGTCATTGCCCCGGCGCACATCCGATCGATGGAGTAGCCGGGGGTGCTCTTGGGCAGGCCGGAGAGCAGGGCCGCCATCCGGCCCAGGGTCAGCCCTTGGTCGCCGATCTGGGTGGTGGCCGCGACGGCGACCTCCTCGACGCGCTCCGTGGGCAGCTCGGGGTTGCGGCGGAGGAGTTCGCGGATGCACGAAATGACGAGGTCGTCGGCGCGGGTCTGGGCATACATGCCCTTCTCGCCGGCCTTGCCGAACGGGGTGCGCACCCCGTCGACGAAGACGACCTCCTGCAGCGTCCTGGGCACGGTGGATGGCCTCTTTCTTCTGGGAGCGAATGGGGTCCTGGGGACCTGACCCCGATGTTACTGGCCAGTTGCATCTTCATCGCGCGAGGCGGCGGGTGACAGTGGTCACCGCGCGCCGTTCCGGTCACCGGGCGAGAGGTTCAGCCAGGTGAAGAGGTGAACGCCTCAAGAAGCATCGGCACGATGATCTGGCGCTGCCAGCTGCGGACGCCGAGATCCGCCAGCGCAGCTGCGAAGCCGTCCGAGTCCTTCACCGACGGAGGGGACCAGATGACCCGACGCAAGGGCTCCGGCGAGACCACGTTCTCCACCGGGACGCAATGCTCCTGTGAGAACACCGTGAGTGCCTCCCGGGTCGCGGCGAGGCGAGCAGCAGCAAGCGGGTTCTTCTCCCGCCAGGCACGCGGTGGCGGCGGACCGTCTGCGGGCAGCGTGCGCGGCGGGAGGGCGGACTCGGGGAGGGCCAGGGCCCGGTCCACAGCGGCGAGCCATGTTCGGGCATATCGCTGCACTGCCCGGTTGGTCCGTGGCAGGTCCGCCGCGGAGCGGGGTGCGACCGTGGCCATGTCGATCAGGGCAGCATCGGGTATGACCCGGCCGGGGGAGCTGTCGCGCTCCTGAGCCAGGTCGTCGCGAGCCCACCACAGCTCTCGGGCGATACCGAGTGCTCGTGGGGTCCTCAGGGCCGAGAGCCCCGACATCCGCCGCCACGGGTCGACCCGCTGCGCCGGCTGCCAGGTGAGCAGGGCCTCGAACTCTTCCCGGGCCCACAGCGCCTTTCCCGCTCGTGCCAGATCGACCCCCATGAGGTTCCGCAACTCGTCGAGGACTTCGACATCGAGGGCGGCATACCGCAGCCAGGATTCGGGCAACGGACGGGTCGACCAGTCCACGGCTGAGTGCTCCTTGGCCAGCGACAGGCCCAGGTAGTGCCGGACGACGTGCGCCAGCCCGACGCGGGGCAGACCGAGGAGGCGGGCCGCGAGTTCGGTGTCGAAAAGCTGCCGAGGCGTCAGACCCACGTCGGCGAGGCAGGGCAAGTCCTGGGTCGCCGCGTGCAGCAGCCACTCCGCGCCACCGATGGCTGCGTTCACCGGGGACAAGTCTGGGCAGGCGATCGGGTCGATCAGAAATGTGCCGGCGTTCTCCCGCCGCACCTGGACAAGGTAGGCCCGCTGGCCGTAGCGATAGCCCGAAGCGCGCTCGGCGTCGACGGCCACCGGCCCCACCCCCCCGGCGATCCGGTCGGCAGCGAGCACGAGTTCCCGCTCGTCGTCGATGACCGCCGGCAGCCCACCGGAGGGTTCGGACAGGGGGATGCCCGCAGTGTCAGCAGGAGCGGACTCCGTGTCGTTCACCGGCTCAGCATCGTTCACGGGCTCAGCGACGTGGGCCAGGCAAGGCGACAACACCCTCGGGCAACGGTGGCAGCCCAGCAATGGTGCACAGCAGGTCGGACCACGCGAGCAGGTGCTCCCCGATGTTCGTTCCCAGTGGTGTCCACGACGCCCGCACCTCCATCTCCACCGTGGGCGCTCGATCAGCCAGTCCGGCGAAGCTCTCCGAGACCACCCGGGTGACAGTGCCGGCCTCCCCGGCATACTGCAGACCACGGTCGTCGAGGGCGTCGGTGAGCCAGGACCAGCCAACGGCACCGAGCGCCGCCTCACTGGCGAACTCCGGCTCCAGTTCAGCTCGGGCGAAGGTCACCGCCCGCCACGGACCTCCCCACGGATCCGGTTCCTCCGGGTCGTGCAGCAAGACGAAGCGGCCCGAGGCGAGCTCCTCCTCGTCGTCGACGCGGGAGAGCACATCGGCGGTCAGGGCCACCGCGTGCGGGGCGATCCGCTGCGGTGCCGGGACCTCGGTGAGTCGGATCTCCGGTCGTAGCCGGACTCGTCGCAGGTCTGCGAGGGCGCGCGCGAACTCGGGCGGCTCCCTCCCGGGCACGGTGCGACTTCCCACATCGGCAATGTATGCCGGACGCGGCCCCGTGGGGATGAGGCCACGCCGTATGCTGCGCCGGTGTCCGCACTGCTCGCCCTCGCCTCGGCGCTGTGCTGGGGGAGTTCGGACTTCTTCGCCGGCGTGTTCACCAGGCGGCGGCGGGTCTTGGCAGTGGTCGGATGGAGCCAGAGCCTGGGTTTCCTCATCCTCAGCGTCGCAGTGATCGTCCGCTGGGGGTCCGTGACGTCCTGGAACTGGCTGCCGTGGGCCGTGGCCGCATCGTTCGTGGGAGCTAGCGGCCTACTGCTCTTCTACCAGGCCCTGGCCACCGGAACGATGGGGGTGATCGCGCCGATCGCCTCGCTCGGGGTCGTCGTCCCGGTCGTTCTCGGCGTGTTGGGTGGAGACCAGCCGGCGGCCATGACCTGGGTGGGGATGGTTACGGCCATGATCGGAGCGACCCTCGCCTCCGGCCCGGAACTGAGCGGCGCGGTGTCCCCGCGACCGGTGATCTTCGCGGCGCTTGCCGCGGTCTGTTTCGGCCTGACCCTCTTTTTCCTGCACCAGGGCTCGGGCACGTCGGCACTGATGACGGTGTGGGGGATGCGAGGCACGTCGCTGGTCATCTTCGCCACGGTCGCGCTGCTCACCCGCTCACTCGGCGGGGTGCGGCCCATGGATCTGCCCGCGCTGGCTCTCATCGGTTTCGGTGACCTGTTCGCGAACATCCTTTTCGGCTATGCCTCATCCCTGGGGCACGTCTCGGTGACCTCGGTCCTCGGCTCGCTCTATCCGATCGCCACCATCATCCTGGCTCGGTTCGTCCTGGGTGAGCGGCTCCTTCCGGTGCAGCTGGGCGGCGTCGCCCTGGCCCTTGTCGGCGCCGCCGTCATTGCCGTCTGAGAGGTCTTCAGGGGGTGTATCCCGGCGCGCCCGGCGACGGCGCAAGAGGACCCCCACCGGGAGCAGCAGGATCAACACCACGAGCAAGAACGGCAGCGCGGCCCCCGCGACGGTCAGGAGCACGCCGATCGAGGTGAGCAGGGCCCGCCACCCCGCGCGCAACCCTGGAACGAAACCGCCGGTGCTGTCCTGGAAGACCGCCGCTTGGGTGGACATCCGCACCGTCACGGTGGAGTGGGCCACGCTGTCCTGCAGTGCCTTGAGTTGGGCCTCGTAGGACTCCAGATCCGCCTCGCGCTGGGTGAGCTGGCCCTCGATCTGCGCGATATCCGAGACGCTCGTCGCCTTGTCGATCAGGGCGCGCAGCCGTTCGACGCTGCGCTGCAAGGTGGCGACCCGGGAATCGGTGTCGACGTACTGCTGGGTGACGTCCTGGCTCGTCGTCACCCTCGAAAGCACCGCTCCCACCGCCGTCACCTGCTCGAGGGTGGCGTCCAGCCGGTCGGCCGGCACGCTCAGGGTCATCGTGCTTATCGTCTCGCCGCTGCCGTCGTCGTGCTGGATCGCCTCGCTGGTCACTACTCCGCCGTTGCTCCGGGCGATGTCCCGCAGCTGGGCGGCAGCCTTGTCAACGTCACCGACCGTGAGCGCGACGTCGGCCTGTTTGACGAGCATCTGCTGCGCCAGGACACTCCCGGCGCCCGGCGATGCCGCTGCACTGTCCCGGGCTGAACCTTCGTCCGGCACGGCACCGCCGCGCGCATTGGGCCCCTGAGCGTCCTGGGCCGCCATGCCGCAGCCGAGGAGCGGGAAGGCCAGCAGGAGGGCGACTGCGGTGAGGAAACGGGCGACACGGCGGGGTGGGCTGGGCGCATTGATCACGGCGTCGTCCAATCTGCGGTTCTGCGGGGGCCGGACGTTCCCTAGGACGGTTCGACGGGCCGGTCCGGTTCCGTGTCTGGGCGGGTTCAGCGGGCAGGACGCAGAGTGAGGCTGATCGAGTTGATGCAGTAACGCTGATCGGTCGGAGTGTCGTAGCCCTCGCCCTCAAACACGTGGCCCAGATGCGAGCCGCAGGCCGCACAACGGACCTCGACGCGTGGGCGGCCCGGGATGGAGTCGTCGCGTAGATACTCGACGCGATCCTGAGCCAGGGGGGTGAAGAACGACGGCCACCCGCAGTGGCTCTCGAACTTGGCTGCCGACTCGAACAGCTCGCCCCCGCATGCGCGGCACGCATAGACCCCGACGGTCGTAGTGTCGGTGTACTCCCCGGTGAAGGGGCGTTCGGTGCCGGCCTCGCGCAGCACGTGGAACTCAGCTGGGGTCAGCGTGGCACGCCACTGCTCGTCGGTGCGCGCGGCGGCATACGAATGGTCGCTGGGGGTCATGGCCACAACGACAGCGTATGCCGCCCGCTCGCCGCACGCCTGCCCACCAGGTGCGCTCGTTACGCTGGGGCGCCATGGCCGATGCCCTCATGCTCGAGCTGCCGGGGCCAGACGGCACCCGACGAGTGTCGTTGTCCAGCCCAGATAGGCTCGTCTGGCCGCAGGACGGCATCACCAAGAAGGACCTCGCGAACTACGTCATTGACGTCGGCGGCCCGCTGTTGCGGGCGGTCGGGGGCAGACCGGTGACGCTGCAGCGGTTCCCCGCAGGAGTCGGGGGGGAGGAGTTCTACCAGAAGAACCCACCCCGGCCCCGCCCGCCGTGGGTCCGAACGGTCCCGTGCCGCTATCCCAGTGGCCGCGAGCACGACCAGATCGTCATGGAGGAAGTGGCGACCGTAGCGTGGGCGGTCCAGCTGGGTACGGTGACCTTCCATCCGTGGCCGGTGCAGACCCAGGACACCAACAACCCCGACGAGTTGCGCATCGACCTCGACCCCCAGCCTGGCCGGACCTTCACCGATGCTGCTGAGGCGGCACTGGCCCTGCGCGAGCTGCTCGCCGAGGTCGGGCTGAACGGATGGGCCAAGACGAGCGGCAACCGTGGCGTGCACGTGCATGCCCGGATCACACCCGAGCACGAGTTCCTCCAGGTCCGCCATGCCGTCATCGCCATCGCCCGTGAGCTGGAGCGACGGCTGCCCGACCTCGTCACGACGGCGTGGTGGAAGGAGGAGCGGGGGGAGCGGGTCTTCGTCGACTTCAACCAGGCCTGCCGGGACCGCACCATGGCCAGTGCCTACAGCCCGCGACCCTTACCCGGCGCTCCGGTGTCCATGCCGGTTCCGTGGCCGCAGCTGCTTCAGACCCGCCCCGGTGACTACACGGTTCGCACGGTGCCGGCCATCGTCGCCGACCAGGGTGACCCATGGGAAGGCATGACGGCCACCGCCGGGGACCTGCGTGCTGCATTGACGTTGTGGGAGGCCGACATCGAACGCGGCCTCGGCGAACTGAACTTCCCACCGGACTACCCCAAAATGCCCGGAGAGCCGCCGCGTGTGCCACCGAGCCGGCGCCGCGCCGGCAAGCCGGACCAGGACTACGCCGCCCCCAAGGAGGAGCGGGTGGTGCAGCTTCGGGAGCAGTGGGGGATGGCGATCCTCCCACCGATCGCACCGATGCTCGCCAAGACGGTCACCGGCTTCAACGCCCCAGAGGTCAGCGGCCACGACATCATCTTCGAGCCGAAGTGGGACGGGTTCCGCTCAGTGATTGCGCGCTCTGGAGGCCTGGTCGACATCGGCAGTCGCAACGAGAAGCCGATGACCCGCTACTTCCCGGAGATCGTCGAGGCCGTCCTGACCAACTTCCCGGACAAGGCCATCATCGACGGTGAGATCATCCTCCAACGTCCCGGTGAGGCGCGCCTGGATTTCGAGTTGCTGTCCCAGCGGATTCATCCGGCGGCGAGCCGGGTGCGCCGACTGGCGGGGGAGACCCCGGCCGCCTTCGTCGCGTTCGACCTTCTTGCGCTCGGTAAGGAGTCGCTCCTCGATCTCCCCTTCGCCCAGCGCCGGGCCCTGCTCGAGCAGGCGCTCGAGCACGCTGAGGCACCGATCCATCTCACCCCCGCGACCCGCGATGTCGCGCTCGCCCAGCGGTGGTTCGCCGAGTTCGAGGGAGCCGGTCTCGACGGCGTCATCGCCAAGCCGAGCGGGGCGGCATACCAGCAGAACCGGCGGACGATGTTCAAGATCAAGCATGTGCGCACCGCTGACTGCGTCGTCGCCGGCTACCGAACCTACCGGAGCGGCCGGGAGGCCATCGGCTCTCTCCTGCTGGGCCTGTATGCCGGGTCCACCCTGCGCTTCGTCGGTGTCGTCGGCGCACTACCGATGGCCACCCGCACCTCGCTGTACCGCGAGCTGCAAGCTCTCGTGACCACCGCCGAGGACCATCCGTGGAACTGGGCCCCGGCCCACGCTGGGCAGCGCACTCCTCACAGCTCGACTGGTAGCCGCTGGGCGCCGGGCAGGGACCTGTCCTTCACCCCGCTGCGCCCGGAACGGGTCGTCGAGGTCCGCTACGACCACATGGAGGGGGATCGGTTCCGCCACACCGCCCAACTTCTGCGGTGGCGGGCGGACAAGTTGCCTGCGGACTGCACCATCGACCAGCTCGACGAGCCGGTGTCCTACGACCTCGGTGCGGTGCTCGCTGCCCCCGGGGGCGCGTCGTGAGTTCCCATCCGCGGATCCGGCGCCTTGCGGTCAGCGGCGCTGCGGTCGGAGCGACGACGGCGGCGGCGAGCACCCTCGGCTGGGTCGCCGGAGCGGCATACTTTGCCCGCAAGGTGCTCATCCCGGACCACCGCAAGCCCGACGACCAGCAGCTTCTCGAGATCGGGCCGGACCGGATCGTCCTCGGCCTCAGTGCTGACTCGTCCGTCCCTGGCCACTACGGGCTGTGGTTCGACCAGGGAGCCGGACATCTGCGCCTCGGCCATGTCCTCGACGTCGACGCAGACGCCCGGCGCGTGACCAGGGCCCTGCTCGCAGTCGACACCGGGGCACCGCTGGCTGGGCCTGCCCGATGGAATACCTACTATTGGTGGGCCTCGCCGGAGATCTGCCTCGGGCTCGACACCGAGCACACCCTGATCCGCGGGGAGCTCGGACCCCTGCCGGCGTGGGTGGTTCCGGCCGCCGGGGGAGAGCGCCGTCGCTGGGCGATCCTGGTTCATGGCCGGGGCGCCCGCCGCGAGGAAGCGGTCCGCGCGATCCCCACCCTGCGTGCGGCTGGGTGGAGCGTCCTGGTCCCCGGCTACCGCAACGACGAGGGGGTCGCCTCCGGGCCGGACGGGCGCTACAACCTGGGGCTTTCGGAGTGGCGTGATGTCGAGTCCGCGGTCCGCTACGCCGTCCACGCCGGTGCCCACGAGGTGGTTCTCGGGGGGTGGTCCATGGGCGGCGCGATCGTCTTGCAGTTCCTCGACCGCTCCCGGCTGGCTGGCGTGGTCAGCCGAGTCTTCCTCGACGCGCCAGTCGTCGACTGGAACGACGTCCTTGCCTTCCACGGGCGGATCAACCATGTGCCGGCACCGGTGGCGAACCTCTCGCGCACTCTCATGGGCCGACGCTGGGGCAAGCGTCTCGTTGGGGTCCACGACGTCCTCGACGTGGCCCGCACCGACTGGGTGGCCCGCGCCGGTGAACTCCGGCACCCGATCCTGCTCATCCACTCCGCCGATGACGACTTCGTGCCCGTCGGCCCGTCGCGAGCCCTTGCGGCGGCACGTCCGGACCTGGTGACCTACGAGGAGTTCACCAGCGCCCGGCACTGCGCCGAGTGGAACGTCGACCAGGCACGGTGGGAGGCGGCGCTGGCCCACTTCCTGCGGGACGGTGGGGACGGACTCAGCGCCTGACCCGCCACAGGGCGAGCAGGGTACCGTCCTCCTCGAGAAGGTGCCACAGGTGCAGGGGGACGTCGACAAACGGGCCGTGGGTCATCCGGATACCGTCTCCGCCAACGATGCGTGGGGCCACCGTCGAGGCAACCTCGTCCACCAGCCGGGCCTGGAGCAGGCTGGAGAAGAGTGTGGGACCGCCCTCACAGAGCACCCGCGACATACCTTCGGTGGCGAGGTGATCGAGCATCTCGGCGAGGTCGACCGTGTCCACCCCGTGGATCCAGACGTCCTCGCTGGCGGTGCGACCCGACGCGGCACAGGTGACGAGGACGCTGCGGCCGGCGCCGCGACCCGCCAGGGATTCGGGCAGGTGCCCGGCTGCGCTGACGACGACGATCGGGATGCGGGAACGCCCGTACTCCTCGGCTCGGGCAGTTCCGGCGCCGACGAGGACGACGTCGGCGAGCTGTCTCTGGAGAGCGAAGACCCGATGGTCGGGTGGGGTGTTGATGCTGCCCGAACGGCCATCCGCGCCGCTGGCTGCCCCGTCGACGGTGCTGACGAAGTTGACC
Source organism: Phycicoccus sp. (assembly GCA_039812375.1). Lineage (GTDB taxonomy): Bacteria > Actinomycetota > Actinomycetes > Actinomycetales > Dermatophilaceae > JAGOME01. The sequence goes on from JBDIAO010000038.1 coordinate 19,236, forward strand.
CGTACCGATCGGCCGGGCGCAAAGGCGTACAGGTCCTCCAGGTCCTGCTGGAGGACAGTGCCCATAGGTATGCCGCGCCGGCGGCTCGCAAGCAAACGCATCCGCTCAGTCTGCCAAGGGGTCTGACAAGAGGTCCGACAAGAGGTCCGACAAGAGGTCTGACAAGATGGCGGCCATGGGTTCAACGGCGGGGAAGACCAAGACCAAGGCCGCAGAGCGTGCCGGTGCGAAGAAGGCCCAACGCAAGGAGCAGCGGTTCCGTGCCGAGGCAGCCGCTGCCCAGCGTCTTGCCCAAGCCACCACTGGTGACGTCCGCGCGGCCCTTCGCGTCGGCGCCGGCTTCTCCCTCAGTGACGTGGACCCCTCCTCGACACCAGCCTTCGTGGGCGACCAGATAGTGGCTGCGCAGGTCCAGGCAGGCTTGGTCGGCCGGATCGCCGATCTTCAGGAGCGGCTCTTCGCAGAGTCGCAGTTCGGGGGGAACCGGTCCCTGCTGCTGGTCGTGCAAGGTATGGACACCTCTGGCAAGGGGGGCATCATGCGGCACGTCGTCGGCGCGATGGACCCTCAGGCGATCCACCACACGGCATTCAAGGCGCCGACCCGTGAGGAGAAGGAGCACCCCTTCCTGTGGCGGATCGGCAAGGCACTGCCACAGCCTGGCCAGATCGGGGTCTTCGACCGCTCGCAGTACGAGGACGTCCTGATCGTGCGGGTCCACAACCTGGTGCCACGCTCGGTGTGGTCGAGCCGCTACGCCGAGATCAACGCCTTCGAGGCGGACGTGGCCAAGGCCGGCACCACGATCGTCAAGGTCATGCTCCACCTCGGCCAAGACGAGCAGAGGGCACGGCTGATGAAACGGCTCACCCGCCCCGACAAGCATTGGAAGTTCCACCCCAGCGATGTCGACGAGCGGGCTCTGTGGGATGACTATCAGGATGCCTACCAGGTGGCACTACAGGAGTGCTCCACCGATGTTGCGCCGTGGTATGTCGTTCCGGCCAACCACAAATGGTATGCCCGCCTGGCCGTAACCAAGCTGCTCCTCGACGCGTTGGAGGGGATGGATCCACAGTGGCCGGCGGTCGACTACGACATCGCCGAGCAGCAGAAACGCCTCGCAGCCACCTGAGGGTGTGAGCCTGGCCCCAGGTGCGTTGGGCCTGGTCGGCCCGTCGATACCATGAAGTATGTCGTCGTCTGCTGGTGACCAGCCACTTTCACCTGCTCCGGCAGGAGCCGTCGTCGTCGGTGTCGACGGGAGGGACGAGGACGCGCACGCGTTGGCTTGGGCTGCGGCCGAAGCACTCTCCCTGGGGGCGCCGATCCACCTGATCAGTGCCCTCGACCTCGATGCCCCGGCAATCAGCGGTGCTTCGGCGATCGCCCTCGACTCGGTCGCTGAGGGCCTCGAGTCCGGCACCCGAACGGTCTTGGAGGAAGCTGCCGCCCGGTTGTCCTCGCTGGCCCCCGGGGTCGGGGTCTCCGCCCAGCTCGTCGCGGGCAAGGCGGCGCGTGCCCTGCTCGACGCCAGTGCGACAGCCGCGGTCGTCGTGTTGGGCTCGGCCCGAGCCGGTGCGCTCCAGCAGCTCCTCCTCGGCACCACCTCCATCTCGGTGGTCGCTCTGGCCAAGTGCCCGGTCGTGGTCGTGGGAGCACAGGTGCCGGTGGGGGGCGACATCGTGGTCGCCGTTGACGGCAGCGCACACAGCGCGGCGGCCCTGGACTATGCGTTCGCCTCGGCCCAACGGCTGGGATGCGGGGTGCAGGCACTGGCCGTGTGGTACGTGGAGATCGTCGACGGAGTCGTCGCCACGACCCCGGGCTCACCCCAGTTCGAGCAGGTCCAGGCGCACTATCGGGAGATGGTGGACCGGGTCGTGGCGCCTCGACAGGCTGCCTACCCACAGGTCCCGATCACCGTCGAGGTCCGGCGCGGGTCGGTGCCCAAGGTCCTCGTCGAGTCCGCGGCCAATGCTCGCCTGCTCGTGCTGGGCACCCGGGGCCGTGGCGGGATCAAGGGTCTCCTCCTGGGTTCGGTGAGCCGGAAGGTACTCAATAGCGCAACCGTGCCTGTGGCTGTCCTCACCGCGACCTCCACTCCTCGATAGGGGCTCGATCGGCGCCGGTTCGTGGCACGCCGTGTCCCGTGCCGCTGACGGGCAATTGGCTGGTTACGGTGGTGCGGTGACTGCTGCGACGGACCGCCTCCGGGCCTGGCTCGCGCGAGTCCCCTTGCTGCACACCCTCTCTCGGCTCACCTTGGAGACGGTCCGGGCGTGCCTGCGCCACCGGGTCACCGGGCTCGCCGCTGAGGCGGGCTTCTTCGCCCTGCTGTCTCTGCCGCCCCTGGTTCTCGGCCTCTTCGGTGGGGTCGGCTACCTCGGCCAGTGGCTAGGCGAGGCCCGGGTCACCCAGGTGCGGGTGGCCATCGAACAGTTCGCGGCACGGTTCCTCACCCCGGACGTCATCAGCACGATCCTCGGTCCGACCATCGACGACGTGTTCCGCGGCGGGCGCTTCGACCTCATCTCCGTCGGCTTCGTCCTCTCCCTGTGGTCCGGATCGCGGGCTCTGAACGTCTTCGTCGACACGATCGCGATCATGTATGGCCAGTCCGGGGTGCGGGGCATCGTCCACACCCGGGCCCTGTCCTTCACCCTCTATGTTCTGGCCCTCGTCGTCGGGGTCGTGATGATCCCACTGGTCCTGCTCGGTCCGACGATCCTGGGGGAGTTGCTCCCCGAGCAGGTCGACTTCCTCATCGTTCTCTACTGGCCCGTCGTGACGTTGCTGAGCATCGCCAGCCTGACCTCGCTGTACCACGTGGCGACCCCGATCCGCTCGCCGTGGGTGCACGACGTGCCCGGGGCAACCCTCACCCTCGTGATTTGGATCATCGCGTCGTTCGTCGTGCGGGGCACTATTGCCGCCTCGCTCGGCGGGACGTCGATCTACGGGCCGCTGTCCGCACCGATCGTCCTGCTCATCTGGCTGTACGCTCTCGCCGTCGCAGTCCTCATCGGTGCCGCCCTCAACGCCGCCGTCCGCACGGTCTTCCCGATGGCACAGCACGCCCCGGTGCAGGAGCCCACGACCGCCAGCGGCCAGGGGGGGACCGACGACGACTCCGATGGCGACGACTCCGGTGATGACGACTCCGATGATGACGACTATCACAAGCGCTCCGATGATGACGACTCCGATGACGCCGTGGAGCCCACCCACACCAGTGCCAGCACAGCCTCCACTGCCACGGTCGGCACCACCGAGGGCGAGCTCGGGGGCCGGCGGGCTATCAATGCTCCCGAGTGCTTCAAGGAGTCGTCCGACTCTGCATGCACGGTGGCCCGTGCCGGTTTGGAGATCGCCTGACGGATCGGTTAGTGTCTCTACTCGCGCCCGACGGACGACCCATGCGGGCGCGATGCGGATGTAGCTCAGTTGGTAGAGCGCAACCTTGCCAAGGTTGAGGTCGCCGGTTCGAGGCCGGTCATCCGCTCGGAGGGTGTAGCCGCCCCCCAATGGTGGAGTGGCCGAGAGGCGAGGCAACGGCCTGCAAAGCCGTGTACACGGGTTCAAATCCCGTCTCCACCTCGATAGAACCCGACACGGGCGATTGGCGCAGTGGTAGCGCGCTTCCTTGACACGGAAGAGGTCACTGGTTCAAACCCAGTATCGCCCACCATGTGAAAACGGCCTTTGACCTGCGGAAGCGCGAGTCGGGGGCAGTTTCACGGCAACTGTGCGATCCACATTCGATGCCGTTCAGGTCTCAGGCCTTCCCAGCCACAGGAAGGTGTCTTCGATGGCGACACAGCAAGATGACGGCACGATGTCGGTGGGATTCGTGGCCTGGGGTCGGAAGCAGCGGGGGCCGGTGGCGGGTCCGTTCGTGTCGCGTGAGGCGGCGCGGGCTCACCTGATGGAGGCATTCGACGGGAACCTCCGGCTCATCGTGCGCGTCGAGGGGGGCCAGCGATGATCAGCGAGGTCGCGGCCACCAGGTTCCTGCGTCGCAGCGCCGGGTGCGTGCTGCAGGAGGCATGGGTGCTGACCCGGGGTCAGAGCTTGTGGTCCGTGATCGGCGGCGGAGGATCCAGGGGCGGTCACGACGCTGGATTGCTCACGGACCGGCCCCTGCTGGCCGGAACACGGTTGCCGTCTTCGCTACCCTGACCGGTCCGGGGTCCGGCCTGGCCCGGGCCGCAGATGCCTACCGTCGCCCCCGCCGCGCGCACAGCGACGGAATGGGTGCTACAAACATGCACCTCGCGCGGCACGCCAGGTGTCTGGAGACGGAATGGGTGCGACAAACATGCACCTCGCGCCCGCCTAGCCGCGCCCGCCTGGCCGCACCCGGCCGTCAACCTGTCGACAATTCGGCCAATTGGCCAAAGGTCCGTCACCGGGCGGCGGACGGGCTTGTCGTCACCGCTCTACCGGCGTCCGGTGCGACATGGATCACCAATGCGACCGGAGTGCCGGGCAGATGGTGGACGCGGCACGGGAGACGACAATCGAATGATGCGAGACGGCATACGGGCAGGGACCGTCACCGGCATGGCCGCATCGCGTCGACTCCATGGGAGGGCTGGTCGGCCATGACGAGTGCGACATGGGCGAGCCTTTGGGCCGGCATCGACCTGGCCGGTACCGGTGTCGCCCTGGTCGCCATGCTCGTCCTGCACGCTCTGCCGACCGGGCTGTCTGCGCTGCACGATCCGGTCAGCCAATACGGCATCACGACGTACCGCTTGGGGTACCGCGTGCTGACCGTCGCGCTGGGTGTGGCTGGGCTGGCCTGCGCCGCAGCCATTGCGGTGTCCGGCCTCCCGCGTGGCCGCGCCGGCACCGTGGGCCTGCTCGTTGTGTTCGGGCTATCTCGGTTGGTCATTTCCTGGGTTCCGATGGACCCGCCGGGGCAGCCCCGTTCGAGCCGTGGGGCAGCACACGTGGCTTTGGCCGTGACTGCCTTCCTGACTGTCACCGTGGCAGCCGACCGGATGCACCGCATCGCTGGCTCCGGTCACCTCGCGGGTGTCGGTGGTGCTTACGGCGTCGCGATGGGCGCGGCATTCTGGCTGCTAGTGGTTGGGCTGGCGGGGCTGTTCCTGACCCGCAGGGCGAGCTCACGGCGTCGGTTCTCCGGAGCCTGCGAGCGTCTGGTGTATGCGGGCATCTACCTGCTGTTGGCGGCGACCGGGATTCTGCTGATCTGAGTGAGTTCAGACTCGAACTCGGTATGCCCCGAAGGCACTGCGCTGCCATCACGACTGTGCCGAGGAGTTGGCGCCGACCTGGTGGGGTCTGTTCCGCGCCGAACCTCCCGGGTCGTGCAGACCCCGGGTGAGCACAAGCGCCAACGCCGGGATGACGATGAGCACCACGAGTACGACCCGCAGGTCGGTGCGGTCCCCGAGCCAGCCGAGCAGTGGGCTGAACAGGCCACCGACGCTCACCGCGAGCCCGACGGTGACTCCACTGGCCGTGCCGATCCGGCGCGGCAGGTAGTCCTGACCCAGCACCACGAACACACTGAACGGCATGTACATGGCGACGCCGGCGATGACGACGCAGGCCAGCGCCAGTCCCGGTCCAGGAGCCAGGACCAAGCCGGCCAGGGCCGGGATGCACAACCCGAATCCGATCCGGATCGAGGTCAGCCGGCTGTGCCGGTCAGCGACCCAGCCACCGAGCAGTGTCCCGGCAGCACCGGAGACGAGGAAGACGCTCAGCGCTGCACCTCCAAGGGCAGTCGACGCACCGAGATGGTGGATGAAGTAGAGCGCAAGGAAGGTCGAGATCCCGAAGAAGACGATCGAGCGCATGACGACGACGAGGGTGAGCCGGCTGAACGAGCGCCAGTCGTCCTCTCCCTTGGGGAGGCCGGAAGAGCGCCGATCCCGGCCGCGGCCATCCAGGACGTGCGCCAGCCGGATGATGAGCACCGCCGCCATGGCGATCGCCGGACCGACGAGCAGAACGCTCCCCCGCAGCCCCACCAGTAACAGGATGGGTGTGGTGATGAGTGAGCCGAGGGCGTAACCCACGTTGCCCCCGAGCGCAAAGACACTCATGGCCCGCGTGCTGTCACCGGCCGCCTGACGAGCCGCTCGGGCCGCATCCGGGTGGAACGCCGCGATCCCCAGACC
>JBDIAO010000039.1:0-25064 GCA_039812375.1 Phycicoccus sp.
TGCGGCTTAGACACCTACATCCAAGTCACAGAGGCCACACCCGTCACACCCGCCACACCGCATCAGCGCCAGCAAACGCCGAGGTCACACGCCCAATCGGCCCACTATGCCGAGGCCCTGGCTACCTGGGCTGTTGACCAGCACAAACTGGACTTTGCCATGACCCTGGCCCGAGGAGGGACCGGGCGGCCAATCCATCGGAGCTAGCAGGGATGATCAAGGCTCAGCCACGCCGGACCTCCCGGGCTACCCAAGAAGCTACGGATCGAGTTCAGTTCGTCCCGCTGCGGCTCCGCCCCAAGCTGCCGGCGCAGAGTCGCGCGACGACAGGTTCCGCGAACGGCCTGATCAACGGCCACATGAGTGCGGAGAAGACGGCAACCGATAGTGTCCCGCCGACGAGCAGTCTGGCCGGCGCCGGTCCCGGAAGCAGTATGGAGGCCAGGAACGCCACCCCCGCGGCGAGGACCGAGGCCGCGAACGGCCGACCCAGGGCCTCGACCACCAGCCGCGGTGTAACAGGAGTCCATCGCAACAAGGTGTACAGGTAGCAGGGTGACACGACAACGATGATGACCAGGACGTGCGCGAAGGCCGCGCCGATTGCTGCCCAGTGATCGACAGCGACCCACATGGCAGGTGCCAGAGTGAGCAGCCACAGGGTCTGGATCATCAGCGGGAGGCGGGGATGCCCGCGGCCGACAAGAAGATTCGAGGTAAGTGTGGCAAGCATGTTGAGTGCGGCGAAAGCTGGCAGAACACGCAGAACAGGAATGGCCGCATCCCACCGGTGACCGTACACCGTGCTGATGAGCGGCTCGCTGAGGGCCGCAACAGTGAACGAGATCAAGAAGGCCATCCCCCCAAGGAGACGGAAGACTCGGACGAACATGGTCCGGAAGGCCGCGTCGTCGTGAGCCACGCGCGCGAACGCTGGCATGGTGACGGCAGCAACAGGACCATTAACGAGTGTCACCGCCCATGAGGAGATGTTGAATGCAAGGCTGTATATGCCGAGTGCCACCGCACCTTCGTGATGCCCCACAATCGCGAAGTCGGTGTTGAGGAGCGCAAGTGTCACCATGCCGGACGCCGAGAGTGGCAACCCGAACTTCAGGATCGGGACGACGTACTCGCGCTTGAATCCGAAACGCCACGGTGACCAATAGGTTAGGAAGAGACCGGTCACAAAGGTGCCGATGACCCGGCCCCACGCGAAGGCATCTGCCCCCATCCCGTGCAAGGCCCCAATGAGCATGACAAGGTTGCCCGGGACGAGTCCCGCCAGCGTTGCAATGAGTTCCTTGTCTTGCCGGAAGTCACGGGTGAGGACGGCGCCTGGCACAGCCCACAGACCCACCATGACAACGCAGATGGACAAGATGCGGACGGGAGCCTCGGCCTCTGGCACTCCGAAGGCTCGGGTGACCGGTCCCGCTGTCGCATACATCATCAGGGCCAGGACGCCACTGGTCACGACACTGATCGTGGCGACTGTCGGCGCGGCGTCATCGACCGACCGGCCATGGCGGATGAGATAGGCACCGGCGCCCAACTCGCCTAATGAGGCAACGACTGTGTGGATCGTCAATGCGATTGCGAAGACACCAAACTCGTGAGGCGAGAGTATTCGGGCCATAACAATGGTGAGCAGGAAGGAGGTCACCTTCATCCCGACGCTGCCTGCGCCCGCCCACATGGTAGCCATCCGGACCTGACGACCGAGGCTGACTTCGCTCTCGCCCAGTGCGTCGTGCAGCGGATCAGACATCACGAGACTCCGTGCGCTCAGCCACTGCGGCATTCGCGTCGACCAGGCCAAGGCACAAGAAGAGCAAACCGCCGAAGATTGGGAAGGCGAACCCGTCGAAGAATCCATTGGCGACGGTCGCCGCGGCAATACTCGCGGCGAGCGCCACCGCGAGGGATCGCGTGCGTTCGTCGGCCGAGCGATGTCGGATGGTCATCGACCTGACGACCCCGCCGATCGTCAGCAGCAAGATCGCGAAGATACCGAGGAGGCCGGTGTCGATGAGCAGGCCGAGATACTGGTTGTCGAGGATCCGATAGGTGTTGTTAAAGGTGCCGAGGCCTCGTCCCACGATTGGTGATCGCGCCCAGTACTGGAAGACCATCGCGTAGCTATCCGTGCGGGAGAGTATCGAGCTGTCGTCACTCAGCCCAGTGAACAGGCCGCGGAAGGTCCCGAGGAAGCCTGGGACGGTGAGATAAGTGCCTATGAGTCCAGCGATGATCATGGCACCAGCTATCCACCTGATGCGCGGAGTCCAGGTTGGGACAAGGAAGGCCAGGATTACGGCAACCGAGATGATCGCGGACCGGGATAAGGACAATGGGATCGCCAGCCCGAGGGCGACGACTGGAAAATACCGACGCCAGGTAGGGATTCGTGAGGTTGTGTCAAAGGCGATGTGGAGTGCGATAGGAAGCAGCATGCAGACCGCTAGGCCGAACTCGAGTGGGTGAGTGGCGGTGCCTGCCGGCCGAGCAAAGCCGTTGCGCTGCTCCAGGGTTACGTCGGCATTCCAGGTAAGACCTGGGATTGAGATGCGGTCCACCAGTTGTTGCCCGGTCACGAACTGGAGCAGCCCAACGATGGACATGAACGAGCCGAACAAGGTCAGTCGGTGCAGAAGGGCGGTGAGCCGTTCGCGTGACGCCATGCTGTCGCTTGTCACGAGCAGAACGCCTAACCAGCAGGCGATACCGAGCAGAGCATTGATCGCACCATCGACCTCAAGGCCATTGATGACCCTCGTCATCCCAGCGATGAAGCTGGTCGCCACCACGCCGAGAAAAATGAGGCCCAGCTTGCCCACCAAGCCGATAGGCCGCCTCGGTCCAACCCTGGTCAGACGGGTCAGGCACCACCAGAACAGACCGACAAGCCCAAAGAGTGCGGCTGGCGTGGCGGTTCCGCCTAACGGCTTGAACACCAGTCGAGAAGGAATGGTGAAGAGCAGGAACGTGTAGACCGTTAGGAAACTGACCGCGTCAAGCCTGGCACGGTGCCGCGCCGTGGAGACGGATTCGGCCAATAGGGTCATGTCGTCTTGGCAGGCGACGGCGCGGCTCGCTCGCCGACGTGCCCTGAGGCGAACTCAGGGAGACGTGGGGAAAGTTGCTCGTCGTCAGGAGCGGTTTCATCAACGAGGTCGCTCTCCCGCATCGACGCGCGTCTTGCCCTTGCCGCGGCTCGGTCCTGCACGCCGAGTCCGACAGAGGCTTGTGGGGCGTGCCGTGGCGGATCGACGCGCCGACGGTCCTGCACGCCGAGTTGGGTGGATGCGTCCGGGGCCCCACGCCGACTGTGACCCCCCTTTCCGCCAGCGCGGCGTCGCACAAGGAACAGGTCCGACAGCGGGATGAGGCCAATCCCGAGAATGGCCGTCCCCATCGTCGCGACGAGGGTGAGCCTGAGTTGCGTCTTGCGGATCGGCACCGGCTTGTGTGCCCGCGAAACCACGGTGCTCGTGATCTGATTGGTTGCTGTCAGCCCGTGGTCTGCTTGGAGACCGGCGAGTGTGACCGGCACCTGCGCGAGGAGGAGGTCCTGGGCCTTGGCTGCGTCCTGCTTGGATGGCGCGACCACTGTGATGAGCATCATCGGCGCAGGACTGTAGTTGTCGCGGGTCAGTGTGAAAGTGGCGTCAAGACCCTCCTTCTGCAAGTCGTCGGTGGTGCCCGGGCCACTGATCGCTGCCGTCACGACATCGACGGCGGCGGGCAGATCATCCAGGTGCAGATAGGGGTTCGCGTTGGCTGGGAGAGAGTCCCGGGGCGGCAGCAAGAGAACCTCGGACTGCATCTGGTAGTCCGGTCCGACAGACTTGAACGCCCCGTACCCAAGCCCCAGGCTGAGCAGCAGCACGGCCATAACCCAGTAGCGACGTCGCCACAGTACATACGTGATCTCCGAGACGAACATGATCCCCCCGAGGATAGGTCTGGTGGGCGACCTCGTCGCCCGTCTTCCTTGAGCCAAGGATAACTTCGGGCCTGTTCCGTTGGCCCACTTATCGACGGATCTCATGAGACGATCGTCAGATGACGGAAGCGGATCCCCAGATGGCGATCGAGCGGAGCTTCCGGGCTGCACTGCGCTGGTGGCCGGTGATGGTCGTCGGCTTACTGGTGACCTTCACGGTCGCGGGGCTGGTCTACATCCATCCTGGTGTCTACTACGCCCAGTCCGTGATCCTGCTGTCGCGGCCATCGTCGGCGCAGGACTCGCCGCTGGTCGAAGGCCCCGGCAGTGTGGTCATGACCGCATCCGTGATTCAGCGCACGATCGCCGGACCGAACCACTTGCGAACGGTTTCCAGTGACGTTCGACTCGTTGACACGGGGGTGCGCGACGGATGGAGCCTCACCCTGTGGAACAGCGGCGGACAGTGGAACAACTACTTCGACCGGCCACAGCTGACTGTGGAGGTGGCGGGTCCGACAGCCTCAGGCGTACGCCAGCGCAACACCGAGCTGGTCGACGAGGTGTCCGTGCTGCTCGATCATCTCCAGGCCGCGGACTCCGTTCCCGTTGGGTCTCGGATCACCGAACACGTCATCTCCAGCAACGGGGAACCCTACCTGGCTCGAGGACGTCCCAAGGAAGCGGCCGCGATGACGTTGTTGCTGGGCGGCTTCCTGAGCTTGGCGACAGTCAACCTGTTGGAGGCGCGGCGGCGTCGTCGAATAGCGACAGCGCTGCTCGATGAACCGGTGTCTGTTCGTACCTTGGAGACCGTGAGCACCTGATCTGGTTGCGGGTGGACCGGTCCGTTGGTCGGCTACTGACGGTAGTGGGCCAGGAGATCGCTGTGGATTCTCTGAACCGCCCAGTCCTGACCCTCCTGGGTCATCAGTGGGTGGTCGACGACCGGGTCCTCAAGGATCGCGAACCTATCCCGACGAATCCACCGCCGCATACCGAAGATCTGCCAGAACGCACTCTCCCGGAAGTGTCGTGCGTCGTTCCGACCCGCGACAATCACGACTCGAGTTCCCCGACGAACGATCGTTGAGACGGCTGCCGTCGGTGCGTTCCACGGAGTGAGCTGACGATAGACACGCCACGCTGCAGCGCCCGGTTTGCCCCAGCGGTGTTGGGCCACTGCGAAGAGGAAGGACGGTGGGCGGGCTGCCCGCCGTCCCGGGTGGGCGGTTGGGCTGAAGGGGCTGGTGGCTAGAGCATGAAGAATGACGTTGATCGCGTAGACGGAATCCACTCGCTCCGTCGACGCTACTTCCATGGCGCTGTATGCCCCCGAGCACAGTCCCACAATGGCCGGGGGCTCGCCGTTCAGCAACGGACCGACAACGACCTGGGCCATGTCATCGAGCCATTCCCCAGCATACATCAGGCCGAAGGGTTGACCCGGGTGGCTCGGACTGTCACCGGTGCCGCTCTGGTCGAAGCGCAGGACCTGGAATCCGTCGTCGGCAAGCATTCTGCTCAACTGCACCCAACGACGTCCGGGCCCGGTGTGGCGGTCGTTCGCGACATTGACAAAAATGACCGTTGGCCCAGGCCGTCGGGCCTCGGGGTCGGAGAGAATCCCGAACAGGCCTAGTTCACCGAGGCGAACGACAGTCTCGGTCGTGTAGCCTCCGGACGTGGTGGGTGCTTCGACCGTGGGCGAGCCCAGGTCTGACAGTGCCTTGACCTCTCCGGTGGCAGCCGACACGAGGTAGTCGATGACGCGCGCAAGAGTCTCCTCCGGCACGATGCTGTCGGTCATCGGCACATCCATCAGCTCGGACTGACCGACTGCTTCCGCCCACTCCACCCCGGGACAATCCAGTGCCTTGTTCAGGCCACGTGGGCGTGGCCGCTCAGCCCGGGGAAGCACGAGGACCCGGGGCGCCAACTGCGCGGTACGTGCCTCGCTGAGATCCAGGGCGCGCAGGTCAGCAGTCGTCTCTTGATCGTAGAAGTAGCCGGGAGTGTCCACTGTTCCTTCGGGCGGTTCCCGCTTGCTGGGCTTGCGAGCCTGCCCTTCGCGGAGCATGTCTTTGCCCGAGCACGGGTCCCAGAGGACCAGCGCCTCAGCGTCGACTGAGGTCGAGGCGAGGGCGCGTACGGCCAGCGCTGCCCCGACGCGCATCCCGACGACCGCGAGCCGGTCGACGCCAGCGGCGCGCATCGCAGTCGCTGCATCCTCCACACTTCGAACCCAGGCGGACACCCGGCCAGGTCCGGCCCAGTCGCCAAGGCTGTCACCGACCCCGTGGTAGTCGAAGCGCAGCGACGCGATTCCGGCATAGGCGAGGCGATGAGCGAGAAGACGCATGGTGTGGTGCGCGTTGTGCTGCTCCTCACCGATCGTCTGGCAGATCAGCACTCCGAGACGCGCCGACCGATTCTCCGGGCGACACCACCACCCGAACAGGGCACGCTCAGGCGGACCGAACCAGCCTGCCTCATCGATCATGAACACCCTGCCACGGTTACAGGATAGGGTAGGAACTGGACCAGGGTCCCGGAAAGGTCGTGTTTCAGCAGGTCAACGTGCATGTGATGGCTCGTTCTGGGTTGCGTGAGTGATGCCCGCGTGGCGGCTGCGATCTCGGCGAAGCCGGTCAGGCGTAGGACGCTGAGGGCGGTGTTGCGCAGGGTGGCCATGATCCGGGGCAGGGTCTCGGTGCGGACCTGGGAGCGGTCTTCGTCGTAGGTGACGTCGCGGACGTAGTGGAGCCGGTTTTCGATGCCTCAATGTCCTTGCACCCAGGTGGCGTACCCAGGTGGCTTGGGTGGCTGGTGGTGCGGCGCGGTGGTCAGCGGAGGTGATCAGGTAGACCATCTCCACAGCTCTTCTTCCCGTTCTTGGTGGCGGTGCGTCGCAGTTGGGCGATCTGGGTGGCGCCGTGGAACTCGGGCCAGCCCGGCAGGGCGGGGATCTGGATGGCTTTGATGGTGCGTGTGACGCGGCGTCCGTGACTAGTCTCGGTCGAGCGGGAGCCGACCAGGATCATGGTCCAGGGCAGCTTCTTGAGCGCCTTCAACAGTTTCGGGCGGTTGGCTTTGACGGTGAACACATAGTCGCCGCCGGTGTCCAGGATCGCCTTCGCTGTCTCGTCCTGGGTGTGCATCGCATCCACGGCGACTACACATCCGTGCAGGTCAGCGGCATCGGACCCGGTGAGCAGGTCGCGAACGGCGGGGATCTCATTGGACTTCGCCTCGACCTGATGCTGGCCCAGCACCTTGGACAGGGTCGAGGTCGGCAGCGAACTCGCCGATCGCGGCGAACGACTTCGCTCCCGCCAGCACGGTACACACCGCGATCGTGAGCAGACCGGCGAGCGGGAAGCGAACACCTCGCGGGTCGTGAGGATCCGGGACACGAGCAAGGACGGTGAGCAGGTCGGTGCGTACGTGAGCGTTCGAGCCGGCCATTGGGGAAGATGGCATCGACGGGTGGGGCCTTCGAGGTTGAGAGGGTGCGTGAGAACACCCATCCCAGCCCCACAAGCCCCACCTGTCATACCTGCCACGCCGTCACCAGCCCACGTTTTCCCAGGTCACAGCCCCACCAGCCGACCTTTCCGGGGCCCTGGGAGCTGGACAAGGACTCAAGGGTCGGAACCCAGACGGCGGGGCGGCGTGAGCACCCTGATCCATGGAAAGCCATGGGGCCGGTACCCGGGTCATGACACGATTGGGTCATGTCTGGTGAGGGGTATATCGGTGTTGTCGTTGTCTTGTTCAACAGTTCGACTGTCCTACCCGGCCTTGCCCATTCACTGCCCGAGGCGTTGGCAGGTGTGCGCGCGCGGATCGTGGCCGTCGACAACGCCTCTGCCGATGACTCTGTCCACGTGACTCGGTCCCTCATCGAGGGCGTCCATGTCGTTGAGGCTGGGCGGAACGGAGGGTATGCGGCGGCGATTAATGCGGGAATTGAAGCCGCTGGCGATGTCACCGCCATCCTGGTGCTCAACCCTGACACGCGTCTGGCGCCGGGCAGCGTGCGGGTCCTCCTGGACGCCCTCGATGAGCCGGGAACAGGTATCGCCGTTCCTCGGCTGCTCGGTGACTCCGGCCAACTCCTGCACTCATTGCGCCGCGAGCCAACCATCGGTCGTGAGCTCGCCGGTGCGATTCTCGGCTCGGTCAGGGTAGGGAGTGTGGGCACGTGGGGAGAGACGGTGACCGACAGCCAGACTTACGAAGAGTCGAGTCATATCGACTGGGCGGAGGGGAGTGTCCAACTGATCAGCCGAGAGTGCGTAGATCGGGTGGGTCCGTGGGACGAGTCGTTCTTCATGTATTCCGAGGAGACCGACTTCGATCTGAGGGCTCGGGACGCTGGCCTGCGGACCCGATACGTGCCTGGTGCCGCCGCGGTTCATCTACGTGGTGGCTCATCCACCCACCCTGGCCTTTGGGCGCTGCTCGTCACGAACAAGGTCAGGCTGTACCGGAAACGACGAGGCCGCTTCTACGCGGCATCGTGCTATCTGGTCCTCCTGGGCCGGGAGGCGACACGTGCAGTGAACGGGAGGGCGACGAGCCGTGCCGCGGTCCGGGCTCTGCTGGCGATGCCTCGTAGTGGGGCGAGCCCCGGTCCATCGACGGTGCAGCAGTATGCAAACCCAAAGGTTAGGGAATGGTTGCGCAAGTGAGTCCCCTGCCATCGAATCTGCGACTAGTCTGCCTCCGGGGGAGTTTCTCGGTCAAAGGAAGATGAGGGGTGCAGCCTTGGTCAGCGTGTTGATCGCCGCGTATGAGGAAGAGGGAGTCATCGGACGTACTCTCGATACTCTCCTCCTCGGAGCCAACCCTGGTGAACTCGATGTCGTCGTTGTGGCTAACGGTTGCTCGGATGGCACCGCGACGGAGGCTGCTCAGCACGGTGCCCGGGTGCTAGAGACCCGCCACGCCAGCAAAGCACTCGCGCTCAATCTTGCCGACGAAGCAGCTCCCGGGTTCCCACGGCTCTACCTCGACGCCGACACCCCAGTGAATGTTGACGACGTCCGAGCCTTGGCAACGGCTCTGGTTGGTGGCGGTGGATCGGCACTGGCTGCGGCTCCTGCGCGGTGGGTCAGCACGTCGGGGCGTCCCGTCCCCGTTCGTGCCTACTATGCGATCAACAACCGTCTCCCCATCTATCAGCACACCCTCTTCGGCCGTGGAGCAATCATGGTGTCCGAAGAAGGGAGGCGCCGATTCGGCTCCTTCCCCAACGTGGTCGCTGACGACCTCTTCCTTGACAGCCAGTTCTCGGTCAACGAGAAGACAGTCGTGGGCAGCGTTCGAGGCGTCATCGAGGCTCCGCACACGACCCAGGAGCTGATCCGGAGACTGGCACGAGTTCGACGAGGAAACCGGGAGTTGGCCACGGCCGATCCATCAAGCGAGCACCATGCTTCCTCGTCGACCTCGTGGTTGCGCCACGTCGTCCTCCGACGCCCCTATTTGGCCCCCGCCGGCCTCGTGTATGTCGCAATCACCGTTTGGGCCGAGCGAATCGCTCGCGGTGGGCCGACTGGTGCCCCGTGGAGGACTCGCACGGATCAGGGCCGTTCTCGATGAACCTCGCTCGTTTGCGCCAGGGTCTTAAGGGCGCCGTTACTAACGTTGAGCGGAGGCGCCGACTTCGCTATGCATTCCCTGCAGTGGGACCTGCCGACGGCTCACCAACTATCTACTTCTCGGTCCCGGACTGGAATCAGCCCTCCGGTGGGCTCAAGGTCGCCTACGACCATGTCCAAGCACTCAATGACGCTGGTGTTCCGGCACGTGTGCTACATCAGAAGTCAGGGTTTCGCCTAGACTGGTTCGACAACGACGCTCCCGTGACCTGTGTTCCCAACGTGACACTGGGTCCGGACGACGTCATTGTGGTTGCTGAAGTGGCCGTCGATGTGTTCATCCGTTCGAGGTGTCCCGCGCGTCATATCGTTCTCAACCAGAGCGGACACCTGACTTTTCAGACCAGTGCCGACATGGTGATGGATCACATGCTCACCTGCGAGCGCATGCTTGGGTCGGTCGTTGTCTCGCAGCACTCGGCCGAATACCTGCGGACCGCCTTTCCTGGTCGACCTGTCGCCAGGGCGCGCAATGCCGTAGACCCCTCAGTCTTTTATCCCGAACGCCCACGTCCCAGCCGCGTCCTCGGCTACAGCCTCCGACGCGGGCGCGATGATATCTTGCAGGCGCTTTCGATCCTTGAGGCGCGTGGAAGTTTGGAAGGCTGGGAGGTCCGTGAGATTGCTGGAGCCGATCAGCGTCGGTATGCCAAAGCCCTTGCGGCCACGCGAGTACTGCTCTCCGCGCCCTATCAGGAAGGGTTCGGGTTGCCGGCGGCGGAGGCGATGGCGTGCGGTGCCTATGTCGTCGGCTATGACGGATTCGGTGGACGGGAGTATTTCCGGCCCGAGTTCTCCTCGCCGATCGCGACAGGCGATGTGCTCGCCCTGGCCATGGCCACCGAGGATGTCCTCGTCCGTGACCGAGAGGATCCGGGTTGGTTGGACGACCGGAGTGTGACGGCCGCGGCCTTCATTGCGGAGGAGTACTCTCCGCAACGTTCTGCGCTTTCGGTGGTCGATGCCTATGCCGCGATCCTGGGGACGCAGTGGCCTCTATGAGGACCCGCGGTCTAACCCAGCCGATCCGCAACGGGGCGCGTCGGCTCGTGTTGGCGGTCGCCCGGCCCGCGCCTTCTGACGAGGGAGGGCTGTTGGTCGTGGCGCCCCACCCCGACGACGAGACGCTCGGCTGCGGTGCGCGGATCGCGAGAGCTGTTGCTCACGGGCACCTGGTTACCGTCGTCGTGGCCACCAAGGAGGCTGGTTCTGACCCCATTAGCGGCGAGTCCATCAGCGCCCGCCGTTCGAGCGAACTCCATGCCGCAATGAGGGACCTTGGAGTGGCTGCCGGAGACGTTATCGAGCTGAGCTTCCCCGACGGCGAGCTCAGCCGGCACATTGGGGCCCTGCGCGACGCATTGGTGGAGACGTTGATTCAGCGCGGCCCCTCAACCGTGCTGGTGACTAGTGGCGACGAAGTGCATCCGGACCACGCGGCGGCCTCTCGTGCCACGAGGGCCGCGGTTGCCACTCTCCACAGAGCACCTCGAGTCCGCGAGTACCCAGTCTGGTTGTGGTCGGACTGGCCCAGCTCACGCAGGCACGGTGTCAGAGGCCCGATCGGTCTGGCCCGAGTCATCGGTCGGCGGACCGTCGAGCGCACCTCAGTGGAGCCCTTCAGAGCTACCAAGCAGCGAGCCCTTTCCCGCTACGACAGCCAGCTTGGGCGCGATGGGCTCCCACCGATAGTCCTGACTCGAGCCCTAGAGGACCCTGAACTGGCTTTCGTCGTCAAGCAGTGAATCATCCGGGCGGCTGGAGCCAGCGACGGATCGCCCGCAGCACGCCTTCCCCGTGGTCGTGGACCTCCTCGGGCAGGTAGCAGTTCGGGTTCGCGGCGAGGTCGATGATGAGCCCGTCGTCGGGCGCCGGCACGATGCTGATGATCATGTCGTCGACCGGGCCGCGTGAGATGGCCTCGACGTCGACGTCGCAGCCGTCGAGACCGGGCTGGTCGCCGAACGGGACGACGTTGACGGTTGGACCGTGGATCCGCCCACGGCGCCAGGCGATCGGCAGCTCGGTGCGAAGCCGCTCCGGTCGGTCCCCGACGTGGCCCGCCACGCCCCCCACGGCTCGGGCCACCGTGCGGAGCAGACCGCGACGCGAGCGGTCACGCAGGTCCACCCGCATCGGCAGCACGGTCATGAGCATGCTCGGCGTGACCAGCTCCACAGGTCGGCTGCGGGCGGCGAAGATGCAGCCGAGGATCGCCTCGCTCGTGCCGAGCGTGTCGGCGACGTACTCGGCGACGGCGGCCATCACCGCATACGGCCAGCGCAGCTCCCCGACCGCCTCGCTCAGAGCGGCCCGGAGCCGGGCCACCTCGACACGTGCCAGGAGAGGGAGGGATGCCGGCGGTGCCACGGTGTCGCTCAGCGCAATCCGGTCGGGGGACTTCGCCAGGTAGGACCGCCAGAAGTCCAGGTCCGGCTCGACCGGCGGTGACTGGGCGATCAGCTCGCGCAGGCTGCCCCGTGGAGCGGGGGGCGGCTCCGAGCCACGGCGGAGGGAGGCATAGATCTCGGCGTGCCGGTGGAGGATGCGCATCGAGCCGAAGCCGTCGGCGATGGCGTGATGGACGGTGGCCAGCTCGAGGTGGTCCTCGTCGGCGATCCGCACCAGCTCCAGCCGGTAGAGAGGCGACCCGTCGAGCAGGTCGAACGGGACCAGGGCGCTGGATCGCAGCCGTCGGTCGGCGCGCTCGGCGGCGTCGGGACGATCGGAGAGGTCGGTGAAGGTCACGCGCGGACGCAGGTCCAGGTGCTGGATCCAAGTCCCGTCGCAGACCTGGAACCGGGTGCGGATGCAGTCGGTCTCCTCGACCAGGCGGGCGTTGGCCTCGACGTAGGAGTCCAGGTCGAGAGGGCCACGGATGCGCCGCAGCTGGCTCACGCTGTATGCCGCCTGCCCCGGAACCTGGAGGTGCCCGGCGATCATGCCCAGCTGCGCCGGGTGCACGGGCAGGGGACCGAGGTCGGGGTTCACCGGCCCCCCTCGACCAGCGCTGTCACCGTCCGGCACAGCTCGTCGTGGATCCCGGTGACGGTCGTGGCGTCGTAGCGGTGAGGGTTGCCGCGCAGCTCGACGAGCAGGTCGTGTCCGCGCGGGTGGAAGGTCCACATCAGGTCGTCGACGGGGCCGCGGCTGCGGATCGTCTCCACGACGTCGCAGCCGGGCAGGTCCAGCCGGACCAGAGGGGGCAGCGCGTTGAAGGTCGGACCGTACACCCGAGCCTGGCGCCAGCCGACGGGCAGGTGCCAGACGAGATCCTCGGGCCGGGCGGTCAGGTGGGGCCGGACCCGGGACAGCTCGGTCTCGATGGCGTGCTGGGTCGCGTCGAGGCCGACGCCGGGAGGGACCGGCACCCGCAACGGCACGACGTTCATCAGCTGGGCCGGGGTGGACCGTTCGACGGGAGTCGTCCGACCGGGAGTCGTGAAGCCGACGACGACCTCGGTGGCCTCCAGCAGGTGAGCCAGCTGGAGGGTCACCAGTGCAAGGCCCGCCGTGAACCACCGAGGTCGGTCGCCGACCGCGCGGAGGACGGCGAATCCGCCTGGGACGCAACGGGAGGCGACGTGAGGTCTCGCAGCCGGGCGTGAACGGTTCGACGACAAGGAGAGTCGAGGCCCGACCCCCCGGAGGTAGTCCGACCAGAACTCCACGTCGACGGGATCCGGCCGCGTCGCGACGAGCAGATCCGCCAAGGGACGCACCGCGGCCGGCGGAACCTCGGTGCCGTTGACGAGGGCCCGGTATACCTCGGCGACGCGCAGCTGGGACCAGGTCGCGGCGTAGCCGTCGCAGGCAAGGTGGTGGGCGGCGAAGTAGACGATGGCGTGCCGATCGGCGACGCGGACGATCTGGACTCGAAACAGCTCACCGCCGCCGACGAGGTCGAAGGCCTGCTCGTCGAGCCGCGCGAAGTGCCTCTCGGCCGCGGCCACCGGGTCGGCCTCGGCTCGCACGTCGAGCACTTCGGCCGGACGGGCTCGGGAGGGCGGACAGTGCTGGAACCAGTCCCCGTCCCGCAGGCACAGTCGCAACCGGAAGGTGTCGAACTCCTCCAAGGTCCGACCGATCGCCTCGTTGTAGGTCTCGATATCGAGGTCGCCCGTGATGTCCAGCGTCATGACGACGTTCACCGCCGCGTTCGCCGGGTCGGCGAGCTGGGCGTTGAGGAGGCCGCGCTGGGCATGGAGGAGCGGCAGCAGCCCCTCGTCGCAGGAGGGGGCCGTGCGCCCCCTGCACGGCCCTTCGGGGCGGTCACGGTGGTCGCGACGGGTCATCGGCGCAGTCCCCTCCCGGCGGCGAGCCGCGAGGCCAGCGTGACGAGGCCCTCGATCGGTCCACGCAGATGGGCCCAGGCGAAGAGCGCTCCGACGACCATGACGACGGATGCCTCGGGCCAGAAGCGCGGAGCCCCGATGTCGGGCGGTGTGTCGGGGCGGAGCATGACGAGGTGAAGGCTGTACATCGTCAGGGTCATCGCCCCGGCTCCGAAGACGACCTGCCATACCCGGGGGCGGTATCGCGCCAGGACGAGGGTGACACCGATGACGGCCAGGGCGGCGCCGATCGTCTGCGCGAAGTCGAAGGGCGTCCCCGAGTGGGCGGCCCTGACGGTGAGCCACCACCAGGAACCGGTCGGTGTGGTGCCCGACAGTCCGGCGTCCATGGCGACCGTGAGCGATTGCCAGGTGGGGTGGATGCTCTGGTCGGGCCAGGTGGCGATCAGCGCCCGGCGAACCGACGCATGACTGGTGATGAGGTCGGACACGATGGTGGCGACGACGGCGAGCGTCGCGCCGACCGTGCCGGCGACGAGGGCGATCCGGCGGGTGTCGAGGGCCAGCCGACCCAGACCCATGCCGGCGAACAGGAAGGCCAGCCACGGCACGGCCGGATAGTCGCCGATGACACCGAGGTAGACCACGAGCTGCTCGGGTCCCATATGGCTCAGCTTGCTGGAGGCGGGGACCGGTATCGAGGGACGGACGAGCTGGCTGAGGACGGGCACGGTCACGGTCCAGACGGCGGCCAGCACGAACAGCTGTCTGGCCCTCAGGCCGAGGAAGGGGATGCCCAGCAGGAAGAGGAGGCCGTAGTAGGGAAGGATCACGCCGAGGCCGGCGTCGTGGAGCTTGTCCAGACCGAGGCCGAGCGCGGTGATGAGGACCGCGCGGACGGCCAGTCCACGACTCACCTGCCAGCGACGCCGTCCCGTCACCGGTGTCGTGCCGCCACTCATGAGGGCCAGGCTCGTCCCGGCGAGGACGGCGAACAGGCCGGAGGCGCGCCCGGAGACGACGATCTGCTGCCACGGCACGCGACCGTCGACGGTCTTGGGCAGGATGTGGGCCACCATCATGCCGAGCAGCGCCAGGCATCGGGCCACGTCAAGACCGACCAGGCGACGAGACTCATCTCCCCCGTCGCGCCTCCACTGCGCCAGGAGAAGCCGCCCCACCCGGTAGACCGTAGCCGAAGTGCTCGTTCCTGTGGGGCAGTTTAGGGAGGTATGCCGCCGACATCACCCTTCGCGACGGGGGCGGATTGTCCGGAACGAAGGACGGCGACGACCGAACGCGGTTACCGTGATAGACGTGAGGACGTTGTCGATTGCGGAGCAGTGGCTGGAGCATGCGGCACCGGTCGAGGGGGCTCCGCCGCCGGTCCACGACGGGGTGCCGCCGGTCCACGACGGGGCGTCGTATATCGATGCCGCGACGGTGGCTCTCACCTTCCAGTCCCTCCGCCTCGGTGCGGCACGAGCCGAGCAGCTCCCCGCCGACGAGCCGGTCACTCCGGCGACGCTGCGAGGGGCTATGGGCTGCATGGCGACGGGCGTCTGTGTCGTGACCACCCTGTCCGACGGCGACGACGTCGCCATGACCGCGAACTCGGTCACCTCGGTCTCGCTCGACCCGCCGCTGCTCCTGGTCTGTATCGACCGGCACGCACGCTTCCACGGCGCGATCGTCGACAGCGGGCGGTGGGGCGTGAGCATCCTGGACGCGACGGCACACGCCATCTCCTCGGCCTGTGCGAGACCCAATCGCTCCCGCTCGGGTCAGCTGACGGACATCGGGCACCACCGCGGGTCGAGCGGCGTGGCCCTGCTGGACGCCTCGGTGGCGACGATGGAGTGTGTGACGGAGTCGGTCTTCCCCGGCGGCGACCACGACATCGTCGTGGGTCGTATCGTCAGCGTGGCCCGTCGTGGCGAGGGCGTGCACCCGTTGCTCTTCCACCAAGGCGGCTACCGCTGGCTGTAGCCGCCCTGGTGCGGAGTCGCCCTGGTGGAGAGCCCCGAGGTTCTTTCGGATATCGCGGTCTCAGGCCGGTTTTCGTCCGAGCAGATGGAACCAGCGGATATCCCGGTTCTCCGCTGCCGGGTCCAGGTCTCGGCCGTCGTCGCCGATGATGGCAACGGGCTCCAAGCCCACGTCGGTGAGCTCCTGCCAGGCTGCCGCCGCCGTCACGTAGTGCACCAGCAGGCTCCAGTCGTGGGTCGGCATGGTGTCGGTTCCCCAGGCGCCGTGGTCCTCGGCCATCGCGCGCAGCCGGTGTGCGCTCCGGAAGCCGTGGACGTGCCGCGCGGGATGGAGAGCGAGCCGCGCGGCGAACCGCGCGTAGTTGTAGGGGTTCGGCCGGTGTCCCGGCGAAGCCACTGGGCCCGGCCCCGCGTGCCAGAACGGGCCCAGCCGGTTCAGCGTCGAGTAGGCGACGTGACCACCGGGACTGGTGACCCTGACGAACTCGTCGAGAGCCTGCCGACGTCCGACATGGTCGATGGCATCCAGGCCGGCGTGGCTGAAGTAGACCAGGTCGAACCGGGCGTCGGGAAACTGTGACAGGTCGCGGGCGTCGGCTTGGCGGATGTCGGCCGCGGGGAGGTTGCGACGTGCGGCGTCGACCATGTCCTGGTTGAGGTCGACGGCGACGTAGTCCTCGGACAGGAGGGTGAGATACCACGCCGACCGCCCGGCACCGACGCCCACGTCGAGGATCGCCCGGCCTCGCGTCTGCGGCGCGAGACGCTGCAGCAGGGCGCGTTCACCGGGGTCGGTCCAGGAGTCCAGACCGGTGTAGACCTCGACATCGCGACTCCATACCGAGTCGTTGATGTCGACCTGTGACTCGGTCGGACCCGTCACGTCGTCTCCGTTCGTCGTTCTCAGCGCATTCATGACTCTCCTTCACCGGACGAGCTGCTGTCGTTGGGACAACCTGTGTGGTGTCTTGGCCTGGCGGCCCCACGCCCGAGCCGGCACCGGGCACCCGGGTGGGCCACCGCATACGACGAAGCGACCAGAGCCACGGTCGCCCCGTCGTCCGAGCCCGGTGACGCGGTGGTCACGAGGCCACCACGGCACGGGTTCGCGCGGAGCAGTTGAAGGCCCGAACGCTCACCCGCGGTGGCGACGGGGCGGCCTCGGTCTGAGATGTCAACCGGACCGACCGGGTCACGCCGGGGGCGAGATGGAACCACGAGTCCTCCGCGAGCCAGTCCTCGACCTCGAGGGCGACCCAGAGGGCGAGTCTCTCCGTGCTCAGGTGGACCACGGGGCCCTGGGCCGTCTGCTCGATCCGTGCCTGCAGCCCGAGGTCGCGTTCGGGCGTGCGCAGGAGAGTGGGGCTCGGCAGGAAGTGGGCCGTGCTCACCGTGGCCCCGTCGTCCGACAGCAGGGTGGCGACGACGGCATCGTAGGCGGGCGGGCCGAAGCGATGGGCCCAGGAGAGGTCTCGGAAGCTCCCGAACAACAGGCCGGTGTCGACCGATACGCCGCCGCCCGCCGGGGTGTGCACGTGAGCCGTTGCCGACTCCACGACGTGCTGGCCGTCCGTGACGAGGTCGAGCCGGACCTGGCCGGTGAAGTCGACACGGCTGTCGTTGCTCACGTGCAGACCGAGGCCGTTGACGCCCTCGTCGGTGAGCAGCACGACCACGGGCTGCATGAGACGCCGCATGACCCACCAGGTCGCCTTCGGCCGTCCGTCGCTGTCGACGAGACCGAGGCCGGCGCCGTATGCCACGTCGTGCCCTTGGAGCACCACGGCGCCATGGCAGGTGCTGCCAGGGCGGCGCCACTCGCCCAACGTCGCCTCGAACACCACGGCGCTCGTGGCCCGGGCCAGGTCCAAGGCCCGCTGGGTGTCGTAGCGCCGGACGTCGTCGATCCGGGTGCCGAACACCGTCGTGGTGTACCAGTTGCGCACGTCCTCCAGATCCCAGGCCGTCGCGGCGTCACGATGGACGGCGTGCTTCCACTCGGGCGTGTGGCCCATGCCGTCCAGGAGCCGCGCGCGACGGGGGTCGTCGGTCGGCTCGGGCGGCGTCGCGAAGGGGAGGCACTCGCTGGCGAACCGCACACCGGAGCGACGGACGTCGTCCAGCGGTCTGAGGTAGCCACCGACACCGAAGTAGTGGGTCGGACCGGCGTTGACCTGACTGGGCAGGGGAGAGCCGTCCGGAGTGGTGCGGACGTAGACGGTGCCGGGCACGACCTCCTCGACGAGCCGGGGGAGGTCCTCCGCGGTCACCACGTTGCGCCAGCTGTCCGGTGCGAGGCCGAGATACTCGGCCTGCTGTTCGTTCTCGCTGGCACCGCAGACGACGGCGAGGCTCGGGCGCCCCTGCCAGCCGTGGAGCACCTGGCGCATCTCCTCCCCGACCTCCTGCCGGAACTCGGGGGTCGTCGGGATGTCGTAGAAGGCGAACATGGCGTCTTGCCACACGAGAAGCCCGAGCTCGTCGCACAGGTCGGAGAAGTCAGCCGACTCGTAGACGCCGACGGCGGCGACGCGGACCAGGTTGAGGTTGGCCTCCCGCCACTGGCGGAGCCGTCGCTCCAGGTCCGAACGTGGTGTGTGGGGGCTGGTCAGGTCGGGAGGCACCCACGTCGCCCCGCGGGCGAAGACAGGGGTCCCGTTGACCCGCAAGGTGAACGCCCCGTCGGTGCGGTCGACGGCGATCGTCCGGAATCCCACGGCGCCCAAGGAGAGCGTGACCGGACCCACGTGCAGGACGACGGGATAGAGCGGCTGGTCCCCGTGCGTGGCCGGCCACCACAGCCGGACGTCATCGATCTCGACGGTGGCTCGCAGACGGAGGCAGTCGCCCTCGGGGGTCACCGTCAGGTCCGACGAATGCCCGCCGATGTCAACCGAGAATGGATGGGCTCCAACGGATCCGGCGACGACGGCGTCGAGCTCGACGATCCCGCGTCTCCGCTCGACGTCGGTGTCCACCCGCAGCTCTGACGCCACGACGCGGGGACCGGACCGCTCCCTGAGCGTCACAGGTCGCCACGGGCCCACCGGGACGGGTGCGGCCACCCCGCCGGTCGTGCGACCGATGAGGCTGGTCCGCAGCCATCGGTAGCCGGGGTGGACCAGGTCTCGGCACTTCCACCGGGGCCGCGGCCGACGGCGCGTGAGCCACGCCGTGGGGGACGCGCACCGGATGGTGAGCCAGCCACCTCCCGCCGGGACCTCGACCAGCACGTCGTGGGCCCGGAACATGTTCTCCGAGTGCAGCACGTGGTGATCGCCCACCCACACGTCGGCCAGGGTGGCCAGGCCACCGAGGTGCAGGACGCAGGATCGATCCCGGCGGTCGGGAAGAGGGGCGCGGAACCACCAGTCGAACGCCTCGAGGTCGGGAGGGTCCATCCCTGCGCTGCCTGCGCTCCCGATGGCCGAGGCCGCGGTGCCGGGTGCGGTGGCCGGCAGCCATCGCGTGTCGTCGGGTCCGGGCAGGTCCCACGGGCCATCCAGTGAGTCGGGTGCGCTCGAGAGGCAGCTCCACGTGACCCCCTCGAGAAGGTCGGGCGTGTCGTCCGGCCAGATCATCGCAGCGCGGCGGCGGAGGCGGTGAGGTCCTGGGCCTTCTGCCAGGTGGCGGCGAGGCTCTCGAGGAGAGGTGTCACGTCGATGGCCCGTCCACGCGCGGCCCGCGCCAGGCTGAACTGGAGCGACTTGGACTGCTCGGCGAGTGATTGCCACGCCTCTGCGGCGGCCGTCAGGATGTCCGGGTCGGACACGTGCCGCCGCCCCAGCCAGCGGCAGAACTCGGCGGCCGTCTGCGCCGAGGCGCCGCACTGACGGCAGGTGCCGAAGGCGTAGACATGGAAGTCCTCCGGGGTGCCCTCCCGGAGGACTGGCAGGTCGGCGAGGATCCGTCGGCCCATCCGCTCGACCGGGTTGTCGCTCGGTCTGCGCAGGACGTACTCGCCCAGCAAGTCGAAGGCGAGGGTGGTCGCGTCCGTCTCCGGCAGCCGCACGAGACCTTCGAGACGGACGATCTCGGTGTAGGGAGGAAGGACGCTGTCCGGCCAATCGCCGGTCAGCCGGAACAGCCCGTCGAAGTCCTCACCGGACAGCTCGTAGTAACCGGCGTTGTGGAAGTAGCCGAGTCGACGTCCCCCACGGTCGACGTCGTTGGCCACGATGGTCGACTTGACGTGATCGAGCCGGTACGACACGCCGGCGGTGTCCGGCAGGTACCACGAGTCGACCTCGACGGTCAGCAGACGGCCCATGGCGAGCTGCTCCTCGACGTGGTCGATCACCGGTCGCCAGGGGTTCATCTCGTGGACGTCGATGCCGTAGGCCCGTCGTAGGTCTTCCGGCGGGTACTTGAAGAACGTCCACTGGTCGCCCTCGAAGTCTGTCGCGACGGTGAAGGCAGCGGCAACGAGCGGGTCCAGGCCGAGGGCGCTGAGGACCTCGATCCAGACGTCGACGTAGCAGTTGGTCTCGCTCCACACCAGGTTGGTGGCGTGCAGGCCGTGGACGGTGTAGGAGCCGGAGCGGATGGGGATCAGCGTGCTGCTCATCGCAGGTGTCACTCCCAGAGCTGGGTGCGCGCGCGACTCGGCCACCGGGAGGGGTCGAGGCCGTGGGTTCGCAGCAATGCCAAGGTGATTCGCTCGAGGCCGAATCCGATGCAGGCCGTGTGCGCCACCTCGCCGTCGTCGGTCTCGATCCCGAAGGGCAGGCCGAAGTGGTCGAGGTGGTAGTTGGTCGAGGTGATGGCGGTGGGCGCATCGGGCGAGATCACCGGGCAGACGATCTCGAACTTGAGCGCCGTGTCGCGCTGGTTCATCGCGAGCATCCGGCCGGCCCGGCCGAAGAACGGGTCGTTGGCGACGACCGACTCCACCGGGAGACCGAGACCGGACAGCAGCTCGAGGCCACGCTCCAGCCAGCCGTCGCGGTGCTCGAGCGCGGCCTCCGGAGTGCCAACCCGGACGAACTCGTGCTGCCGGAAGCTCTGCATTCTCGTCGGGTCGATGCTCGGCTCGTGCCGGAAGCAGAACCCCTGCACCTCCAGAGAGCGACCTCCTGCGGGCAGCCGTCCGGAGAGGCTGGGATAGATCGGGTGGCAGGCCGCCGAGCAGAGCATGACCTCGGAGGGGACGAGCAGCTCTGCCCAGTTGCCGCCCTCGTCCGCGAGCCGGAGGAGCTCGGAGTGCTGCTGGTCACCGCCGGCGAAAATCTCCACCGACCCGACCAGGTCCGGGAAGGAGCGCAGGTAGTCGGTCTGGACGAAGACCTCGCGAGGCATGATCGGCGGCAGGTATGCCAGTGGCTCGGACGTGCCCGCACCCGCCCGGTGGGCGAGGGACTCGATCGCACGGACGATGTCCTCGAACGTCCGGGACCGGTGGTAGACCCCGTCCACCGAGCTGCGGTGGAGAAGGCCACCCTCGACCAGCTCGTCTCGGAACTCGGCGCGGGCCTGGTCGAGGGTCGCTGTGTCGCTGGCCATCTCAGGCCTCTCGGCTGACCAGCAGCAGCTGGGCGTTGTTCGCGTTGATGCGGTCGTTGTTGACCATGAGCTGGGCACCGTAGGAGTCGCGCAGCAGGCGACCGAGGCTGAGCGGACCCTGGTTGGCGTAGCCGGCCATGCCGCAGATCAGCATGGCCCGCTGCACGATGTCGACGACCAGCGTGGACGCGGCGACCTTCAGCGAGTTCATCGAGACGGCGAATCCCATGGTGGTGGTCTGGGCCGGGTCGTCCGCGATCGCGGCATACCGCCTGCGCGCACCCTGGACCAGGTCTTGGAACTGCTGCAGGACCGTGGTGAGCTCGGCCAGGCGCAGTGCGTTCGGGGGAGTGACTCCCGGGTTCTTGCGCGCGGCGCCCTGGACGAACCGGCGCGCGCGCTCGGCGGCTGCCGACGCGATGCCGAACCACAGGGACGACCAGAGGATGTGCGAGACGGGCAGCATCGTCTGGCTGGAGAGGTCGCCGTACGGGAGCGGGACGATGTCGGTCACGGGTCCGCTGGCGTCCAGCACGAACCCGAGGCTGCAGGTCCCTCGGAAGCCGAGGGCGTCCCAGCCGGACGTCGGCGTCAGGGTCGTGGCGTCTCTGCGGCACACGACGAGCACCTGGTCGTTGGCGGGGGAGTCTGCGGTGCGGCGTGCGGTCGCGAAGATGGCGTCGGCATACTCGCCGTAGGAGATGACCGGGGCCTGCTTGACGAGGTGGAACCGACCGTCCTCGACCTCGACGGCGCAGCTGCTGTTGCGGACGTTGCCACCGATGCCCACCTCGGTGGTGGCGGAGCCGAGCAGCAGGCCGTCACGAGCCACCGACCGCGTGAAGTCCCGCAGATCCTCCCCGCCGTGCCGGACCAGGCAGGCGACCTGGATCTGATGCATGGCATAGATCATGGCGGTGGAGGAGCAGTGGCGGGCCAGCTCGGTCCCGATGCCGGCCACGGTGTCGAGTGACCAGCCCAGGCCCCCGTCCTCGACCGGGATGAGGGCCCCGAGCAGTCCTTCGGCTCGGAGGGCGTCTATCGCCTCGGTGGGGAACCGTGAGCTCTTGTCGACGTCGGCGGCAGCCGGTCCGGCGACTGTGGCGGCGATCCGGGCGGCGATGGCCAGCGCTTCGGTCTCGTCGTGGGCGATGGAGATGCCGCGCGTGATGTGGGTGGTCATCGCAGGTTGTCGATTCCTCTGAGTTGTCGGGCGCCGGGTGGTCTCAGGCCGCTTCGATGCCGAGGCTGAGCAGGGCCGACTCGATCGAGGAGATCGACTCGAAGGTGCTCTTGCGAAGGAGGGCATCGGGAAACTCGACGTCGAAGCTGTCCTCGAGCGCGAGCATGACGTTCACGCTGGCGTGTGACGTGAGGCCCTTGGCGTACAGGTCTGCATGGCGGTCGATCGAGGCGACGTCGACGGGCATCCGGCCGTACGACGTCAGTACCTCACGAATCTTGTTGTCCATAGTGTCTCCCCGGTCATTCTTCCCCGCGCTAACCCACGTCACCGGACGGTGTGCTGCGACGCTCGTACATCACCATCACGATAGCCATGGCCAGCCCCCCGCCGTGGGTGATTGACACAGAAATGCCCGTGATCCCATCCCTGCGGGCGAGGTCGTCGGCCGCCCCCTCCAGCCGCAGCGTGGGTGCGCCGTCCGGGTGGGACACCACCTCTATGTCGAGGAACCCGGGCGAGTCGGAGCCGACGCGCAGGGCCTTGAGCAGGGCCTCCTTGGCGGCGAAGCGCGCGGACAGACGTTCGGCCACCACCTCGACCGGCTCCCGACCGACGCCGCAGGCACGCTGTTCTTCGAGCGTGAACACCCGCGCCAGGTAACGGTCCTCGTGCTCGGTCAGCGCCTGGAGCACCTCGGCGACCGGCTGGAGGTCGATGCCCACCGCGATGCCGGCTCCGAGGTCCGGCCAGTCAGGCACGAGGATGTCCGTCGATCGCACTACGCAACTCCACCGGACAACTCTCTCATCTCCGGCCCCGCGGCTCGGAGCCCCGGAACGAGATCGAGAATGCCGGGGCGATCGCGGGCCGTGAGCCTGTCGTCGAAGGAGGTGTCGAGGGCGCTGCCAGGGCCTACTGTGTCCCCGTGACCGCGCCAGCTCGGAGGGCATGCGCGACGGCCCTCGGTCTCGTCCTCCTCGGCGCCTCGGTCCCTCTCGCCGCCGCGCTGTCGCGCACGTCCGCCTGGGCGACGGTGGACCGCGTCGTGGGCCAGCAGGTACAAGGCGACCCGGGCGTGTGGAGAGCGATGCGCGGCGGGCTGGCATACCTCGCCATCTCGGTGCTCTTCGTGCTGGGGGCGCTCGTCGTCTACGCGCTCTGGCGCACCTCTCGGCGCCGCGCGCTGGCCTACGCCGTGACCGGGCTGCTCGCGAACCTGACCGTGCAGGGGGTCAAGCACGGTGTCCTTCCGGGTGGGCACTCCCTCAACCCGCTGTCGGGTCACGTCGGGATCGCGGCTGCCGTATGTCTCGGATGGCTGGCGTTCTCTCCGCGCCGTGCCAGGGGCGACGTCTGGGCGGTCGGCGCCGTCGTGGCGGGCGTGTCGGGCGGCGTGGTCCTCGCGAGCTGGCACACCGTGCCGCAGGTGCTGTGTCCGCTCGGCATCGTCACCGGGTGGGTGCTTCTGGGCATCGGTGTCGTCGACCAGGGAGCAGCTGTCGCCGGGCCGGAGGAGAGCCTGGGCAGCACCTGGCCGGCCCTCCTCGCGGCCGGCGTCGGCGGTGCGGGTCTGGGGATCGTGGTCGTCTGCGTGGCCAGCCGCACCACGGCACTGGCCACGCACCCGTGGGGGGCCGTGGCGCTTGCCGAGGTCGCGATCGTGGCCGCGACGGCGCTCGCCACCGGGACGGTCCTGCTCGCTCGGCCTCCCGTCCTGGCGCCGGACGAGTGACCTGGGACCGCGGGGGCTCCCCGGGTTCGGCGGGTTACCGGGACGCTGTCGGCTCGCCCGGGCCGCAGCCGGGGAGCCCGTATGCCGCACCGACACTCCGCCTCGCCCGTGCGGTCCGCGTCGATCGTCCGGTCCGCGTGCGGTCCGCGTCGATCGTCCGGTCCGCGTCGGCAGGGTGGGGGTCCTGAGCCGGGCCGGCGGGAGAACGTCTCGAATCGGTGGCGAAGATCCGCATTCCACAAACGGATCCGGGGCCGACTCCATACGATTTCCCTACCTTGCGATGCGCAGTCGATCGGGGGGCCGTGGCGACACGGGCCGATGACCGCATCGCCAAGGGGGGCCGGCGTGTCGATGCCTCGACGACGCCGGGAGTGGCAACCGACACCGCAGTGGGCGGCGTCGGGCGCTCGAACGTCTCGACACAGGGGGATCCCAGATGGCATCGCAACCCGTCGTACCGCACGTCCAGTCCGCGCCGACTCCGGACCGGCGGGCCGTCCTGAAGGTCGCGGGGTTCCTCGTCGGTCTCCTGCTGGCCGTCGCCGTCCACCAGCTCAACAACGCGACCGGCATCGGCATCGGCGTCGTGGTCCTCGCCGCGGGCATCGTGGCGTTCGGTCGCCGGGGCCGCCAGTACCCGCCGCGCCACGCCAAGCCCAAGGCCTGAGCGCCCGCGTCGCTCGGCGGGGCCCGCCGGGCTCACCCGGACGGCCCGCTTACCCGGCCGTCGGCATACGGGC
>JBDIAO010000040.1:0-25052 GCA_039812375.1 Phycicoccus sp.
ACACCCCGCCCCGTCGACGAATCGGCCAATAGGCCGAAAGTCCGACACCCCGCCCCGTCGACGAATCGGCCTATTGGCCGAAAGTCCGACACCGCACGAGCGCAAGGAGCGCACGCCATGAGCACGCCGTTCATCCCCTCCTTCGACGACGAGGAGAGTTCTGGTCGCAAGCTCGCGATCATCTGTAGCAAGGGAAACCTCGACATGGTCTACCCCGGACTCATCCTGGCCAACGCGGCCCTGGGTGAGGGCGTCGAGACCCACCTGTTCTTCACCTTCTGGGGCTTCGACATCATCAACAAGGCGACCATGGGCGATCTGAAGTTCAGCTTCGTCGGCAACACCGCGATGCACCCGCCGGGGCACACCGGGATCGGCATCCACCACATGCTCGGCGCGCTGCCGGGGGCCACGACTGCGGCGACAAAGATGATGAAGAAGCAGATCGCCGACCTCGACGTCCCCGAGGTTCCGGAGTTCCTCGACCTGCTCCAGGGCTCCGGGTGCCACATGTGGGCCTGCCGGATGTCCGCCGACATGAACCAGCTCGAGAAGGAGGACCTCTACGACGGGGTCGAGGACATCATCAGCGCCTCGGACTTCATCGAGAAGACCGAGGGCGCGCAGCTTCTGTTCATCTGAGCCGCTTCTTCTTGGCGCCCTTCTTGGCGCCCTTCTTGGGCCGCTTCGACGTCCCGGATGGTATGCCGCCAGCCTCTGGCTCCGGCTCGGCGACTTCTGGCGCCGGCTCCGGCTCGGCGACTTCTGGCTCCGGCTCGATCTCCGGCTCCGGCTCGATCTCCGGCTCCGGCTCGATCTCCGGGGCGAGGTAGAGCGCGCTGAACTGCGCAACCCGAACGGTGACGTGCCAAGGCTGGGCGTTCCAACTACCCTCCTGGGCATCCAGCACGACGTCTGCCTGGCTGGCCGACCCCGCCTCGTCGTATCCCGAGGTGTCGAGGATGACTCGCCAGCGGCCGGGTCGGGGAACCCCGATCCGGACCCATTCCCTGGCTAGGCCGCTGAAGTTGACGATGACAGCGACGACGTCCCCGTCCGCTCGGTCCGGGGACTCGAAACGCAGGTAGGAGAAGAGGTTTCCGGTGTTGTCGTCGGCATCGAGCCACTCGAAGCCAGCCGGCACTGAGTCCTGCGCCCACATCGCCGGATGCATCCGATAGACCCGGTTGAGTTCCTTGACCAGATTGTGCACTCGGTAGTGTGCCGGCTGGTCGAGCAGCCACCAGTCCAGGGAGCGCCCGTCTGCCCACTCTGAGGGCTGGGCGAACTCGCAGCCCATGAAGAGCAGCTGCTTGCCCGGGTGGCTCCACATGTAGGCCAGGAAGGCCCGCACCGTCGCCAGCTTCTCCCAACGGCTGCCGGGGACTTTGGCGACCAGCGACCCCTTGCCGTGGACGACCTCATCGTGGCTGATCGGGAGTAGGTAGTTCTCGCTGAAGGCATACATCATCGAGAACGTGAGCAGGTTGTGGTGGAACTGCCGGTTGATCGGATGCTCACCCAGGTAGCGGATCGAGTCATTCATCCATCCCATATTCCACTTGAGTCCGAAACCCAGCCCGCCAGCACCCGTCGGTTTGGTCACCCCCGGCCAGGCGGTCGACTCCTCGGCGATGGTGACGACGCCGGGGACGCGCTTGTATGCCGTCGCGTTGGCCTCCTGGAGCAGACCGATCGCCTCGAGGTGCTCACGACCGCCGTGGATGTTGGGGACCCACTCCCCGGCCCGTCGGGAGTAGTCGAGATAGAGCATCGAGGCAACGGCGTCGACCCGCAGTCCGTCGACGTGGAACTCCTCAAGCCAGTAGATCGCATTGGCGACCAGGAAGTTGCGCACCTCGAGTCGACCGAAGTCGAAGATATGGGTCCCCCAGTCCGGTTGGTCGCCGCGGCGGGGGTCGGGGTGCTCATAGAGGGCGAGGCCGTCGAACCGGGCGAGCGCGAACGCGTCCCGGGGGAAGTGGCCAGGGACCCAGTCGAGGATGACACCGATCCCGTGCTGGTGCAGGGTGTCGACGAGGTGCTTGAAGTCGTCGGGGGTGCCGAACCGGGCCGTCGGCGCGTAGTAGCCGGTCACCTGGTAACCCCACGAGGGTCCGTAGGGGTGCTCCATGACCGGCAGGAACTCGACGTGGGTGAAACCCAGGTCCACGACGTAGTTGACGAGGTGCTCGGCGAGTTCGCGATAACCCAGACCCTGGCGCCAAGAACCCAGGTGGACCTCGTAAATGCTCATCGGGCCCCGATGCGGATTCCGCTCGGCACGCTGCTCGAGCCACGCCTGGTCCTGCCAGACGTGAGAGGAGTCCTCGACGACCGACCCGGTGTTCGGGGGACACTCGGTGCGCCGGGCCATCGGGTCTGCCTTGGCGCGCACCACGTCATCGGCGCCGCGGATCTCGAACTTGTAGACCGCTCCCGCTCCGACCTCGGGGATGAACAGTTCCCACACGCCGGAGGCCCCGATGAGTCGCATGGGGTGGACCCGCCCGTCCCAGTCGTTGAAGTCCCCGATGACCCGCACCGACTTGGCCCGTGGCGCCCAGACCGCGAAGGAGGTGCCCATGACCGACCCCAGGGGACCGGGGTATTCGCGCACCCGTGCTCCCAGCACGGT
Organism: Phycicoccus sp.; assembly: GCA_039812375.1. Taxonomy (GTDB): domain Bacteria; phylum Actinomycetota; class Actinomycetes; order Actinomycetales; family Dermatophilaceae; genus JAGOME01. Next base: position 2,639 of record JBDIAO010000040.1, read on the forward strand.
CCAGAGCTGCTCGTGCCGGCCCTCACCCATGAGGTGGACATCGACCTGACCCAGGGTCGGAGCGAACCGGTAAGGGTCGTCCTGCTCGTGCTCGATCCCGTCCCCCCAGGTGGTGAGCACCCGGTAGTCCATGGTCCGGTCGGCATCGGCTCGTACGGCGCTCCACACCCCCTCGGCCTCGTGGTCCAGATTGAGGAACTCGCCATCCTCGAAGCGGATCCGCACCGACGCGGCCAGCGGCTTGAGGACCCGGATCCGCAGACCACCAGTCTCGAGGTGCTGGCCGAGCAGGTCGTGCGGTTGCTGGTGACGCCCCTGAACCAGGGCCGCGATCGCCGAGCTGACGGGGTGCTGCCTCATCTGGACTCCTCCACTTCGTCGGTGCTGGTCAGCCGGTTGATGGCGGCGAGCGGTATGCCGATCCAGTCTGGCCGGTTTCGGGCTTCGTAGACGAGCTCATACATCGCTTTGTCGAGCTCGAAAGCAGTGAGCAGCGCCTGATGCCGACGTGGGTCAGCGCCGCCATCGGCGGCATACCCATCGAGGAAAGCCGCTTGGGTTGCCCTCACCCAGGGGCGGGCCGAACCGCGGGTGGCTCGCTCCCAGGAGCCGCCGGCATAGTCGATGCTGCGCAACATGCCCGCGACGTCCCGGATCCACTGGTCGCGCTCGACGCGTTCCGCAAGTGGCCGCAGTGGTTCCCCCTCGAAGTCGAGGAGGACCCACCCTCGCTGCCGGGAGTGCAGCACCTGGCCGAGATGGTAGTCACCATGGATGCGCTGCATCGCCGGCCATGGCGCCACTGCGGCGGCGGAGTGCACCGCAGCGACGAGCGCACCGAATCGTTCGAGCTCGGGCACTTCGGCGACAGCCGCTGCGTAGCGTTGTCGCATCTGCTCGATGATGCGCGAGCCGGTCCGCTCGGTCGTCTTGGTCGTGCCGAGTGAAGAGGCCAGCGCGGCGTGCACCTGTGCGGTTGCCGCCCCGAGCTCGCGGGCCGGGCCGGTGAAGTCCGTCCCTGCGGCGAGTGCGCGGGCCGCTACCCGCCAGGCATCCTCGAGGCCGGGGAGGAACTCCTGGGCGAAGGCGAGGTGTCCGACGACGGTGGGCGCCGCGTTGTCCGTCGGTTCGACGTTGTCTGCCGGTTCCACCCAGGGGCCGGTCACCGAGCCGACGACGGCTGGAACGCGGTCACACCCGGCCTGACGCAAGGCGCCCTGGAGGACCACGTCAGGGTTCTCCCCGGCGGCGAGCATCCGGAAGACCTTGACGATCACCGGCCGCGGCGTCCCATCGGCGGCGACGGCCTCGATGATGACCGACGTATTCGACTGTTCCCCGCCGAGAACCCGGGATCCGGTAACAGTGAGCTCATCGGGCCAGTGCGGGTGAGGCTCGCCATGCACACCCTCCTCCACGGTGTCGCTGCGGGTTGAGCTCATCGCGCTCACCTGACCCCGCAGGAGCGCGAGCAACTGCTCGGCATACACCGGGTCGTGGGTGGCGTCGTAGACCCAGCGGCGGCCCAGGACGGAGTGCTCCAGGGTGCCGACGAGCGCGGCATCCGCCCCCGGCAACGGGTGTGCGCGGTAGCTGAGCGGCACCTGGTAGACCACCGGCCGGGGTCCAGCCTCGTCGACCAGATGGAGAGTCTCCACCCCCACCTCGCCGGCCGGGTCGTCGAGGCGCCAGGCGCCTAGGCGACGCAGCCGCGCGGTGGTGCCCTTGGCGGCATACCAACGCTGCCGCCCGATCCACGCGGCGACGAGATCGACCTTGCTCGGGGTCAGCGTGGCTCCGCTGTGGATCTCAGCCACGGCGCGGCTGGCTCTCGTCCGTTAACCCGAGCCAGAAGAACCCCCGTGGCCCGAGGCTGAGGGTGAGGGTGCCGTCCTGTGCAACGTCGGGAAAGCCGCCTCCGCCGAACAGGTCGGCCGTGACCTGCCCGTGCAGCTCCGGGGGCAGGGTGATCGTGGCGGCCTGCGGGCGGGCCGAGAGGTTGTTCACGCACAGCACTGCGGCGGCGCCGCGTTCGCCCGCCCGGCGGGTCGGCGGGTCGGGGTCGGGGGAGTGGTCCACGCGGGTGTAGGCCAGCACCGCGGGGTTGTCCGCCGAGGCGATCGTGAAATCACCGATCCCGAAGACCGGGTGCTGCCGGCGCACCGTGAGGACGTTCTGCACCCAGTGCAGCAGCGAGGAGCTCGAGGCCAGCTGCGCTTCGACGTTGACTGCCTGCCGGTTGAACAGCAGCGAGTCGACGACCGGCAGATAGAGCCTGCCCGGGTCCGCAGCAGAGAATCCGGCGTTGCGGTCCGGGGCCCATTGCATCGGGGTGCGCACCGAGTCCCGGTCGGCCAGCCAGATGTTGTCCCCCATGCCGATCTCGTCGCCGTAGTACAGGCACGGTGAGCCGGGCAGGGAGAGCACCAGAGCGTGGATGAGTTCTATCTCAGCTCGGCTGTTGTCCAGCAGCGGCGCCAGTCGCCGGCGGATGCCGACGTTGACCCGCATCCGCGGATCGCGGGCGTACCAGCCATACATGGCGGCCCGCTGCTCCTCGGTGACCATCTCAAGGGTGAGCTCGTCGTGGTTGCGCAAGAAGGTGCCCCACTGGGCGCCGGCCGGGATGTCCGGGGTGTCGGCGAGCACGTCGATGATCGGTGCGGCCTGCTGGGCCCGTAGGGCGTAATAGAGCATCGGCATGACTGGGAAGTGGAAGCACATCTGGCACTCCGGCGCCTGCTCGGTGCCGAAGTAGTTGACCACCTCAGCCGGTGGCTGGTTCGCCTCGGCGAGCAGTATCCGCCCCGGGTACTCCCGCTCGACCAGGGCGCGCAGCTCAGCCAGGAACGCGTGCGTTCTGGGGTGGTTCTCGCCGTTGTGGCCGTCCTCCTCGAAGAGGTAGGGCACGGCATCCAACCGGAACCCGTCGATCCCCAGATCCATCCAGAACCGGACGACGTCGAACATCGCCTCGCGCACGGCCGGGTTCTCGAAGTTCAAGTCGGGTTGGTGGCTGAAGAAACGGTGCCAGAAGAACTGCCGGCGCACCGGGTCGAAGGTCCAGTTCGAGGTCTCGCTGTCGACGAAGATGATCCGGGCCTCGGGATACTTCTCGTCCGTGTCCGACCACACGTAGAAGTCGCCGTAGGGGCCGTCCGGGTCCCTGCGGGAGGCCTGGAACCACGGGTGCTGGTCGCTGGTGTGGTTCATCACGAAGTCGGTGATGATCCGGATGCCGCGAGCGTGCGCTTCGGTGACCAGGTGCTGGAAGTCGGTCAAGGTGCCGAGTTCGGGCAGGACGTCGGTGTAGTCGGCGATGTCGTAGCCGCCGTCGCGCAACGGGCTGGCATAGAAGGGTGGTAGCCACAGGCAGTCGATCCCGAGCCACTGCAGGTAGTCCAGGCGGGCGATGATCCCGGTGAAGTCGCCGGTGCCGCTGCCGGTGGTGTCGCCGAAGGCGCGCACGAGGACCTCATAGAAGACCGCGGTCCGGTACCACTGCGGATCGTGCCGCAAGCCGGGTACCTGCTGGCCGCGGGGGCTCATCGGTCAGTACCTCCGGACGTGGATGATGTGCACCGGCTCGCCGGCCGGCCCGAGCTGGACGTAGTTGTCCCGTTGCCAGTGCCACTGAGCGTCGGTGACCAGGTCGTGCGCGACGAAGCCGGCATCGTCGGCCAGACCGAGGGCGCCCATGGTGAGGCGGACCGTGCTGGCCCGGGTCGAGTGCGGGTCGAGGTTGGCCACGACGATGACCGTGTCGTGGGTGCCGTCGGCCAGCTCACGGGTCTTGCTGAAGGCGAGGAAGTTCTCGTCGTCGACGTGGTGGAAGGTGATGTTGCGTAGCCAACGCAGAGCCGGGTGCGCTCGGCGGATCTCGTTGAGCCGGGTGAGGTATGCCGCCAGGCTCTGCCCCTCCTTGGGCCCGCCAGGTTCGTAGTCGGCCCACCGGCGGTCCTTGTACTGGTATTTCTCGTTGTCGATCTGCTCCTCGGCCCCGGGCCGGGCGACGTGCTCCATGAGCTCGTAGCCGGCGTAGATGCCGTAGGTGGGGACCAAGGTCGCCGCGAGGGCGGCCCGGGACTTCCATGCGGCCGGCCCACCGAACTGCATGTATGGGGTGAGGATGTCGTGCGTCGTGGGCCAGAAGCTTGGCCGCATGTAGGTCGCTGCCTCGCCGGAGAGCTCCACGAGATACTCACGCAGCTCAGCGGGGGTGGTGCGCCAGGCGTAGTAGGTGTAGCTCTGCTGGAAGCCCACCTTGCCCAGGGTGTGCATCATGGCCGGCTTGGTGAATGCCTCGGCGAGCCAAATTGTCTCCGGGTGCTCCTGGGCGACGTCGGCGATGAGCCACTGCCAGAACTCCACCGGCTTGGTGTGTGGATTGTCCACCCGGAAGATCCGGATCCCGGCGTCGAGCCAGACCTGGATGACCCGCCGGACCTCGGCGTAGGCGCTCGCCGGGTCGTTGTCGAAGTTCAGCGGGTAGATGTCCTGATACTTCTTCGGGGGATTCTCGGCATACGCGATCGTCCCGTCCGCCCGGGTGGTGAACAGCTCCGGATGGGTGTGCACCCAGGGGTGGTCCGGGGAGGCCTGCAGGGCCAGATCCATGGCGACTTCCAGGCCCAGGGTGCGTGCCTGGGTGATGAAGGCGTCGAAGTCCGCGAAGGTGCCCAGGTCGGGGTGGATGGCGTCGTGACCACCGTCTGGGGAGCCGATGGCGTAGGGGCTGCCGGGGTCGTCCGGTCCGGCGTCGAGGGTGTTGTTGGGGCCCTTCTTGGCCGTGGATCCGATCGGGTGGATCGGGGTGAGGTAGACGACATCGAAGCCCATCGCTGCGATCGCCGCCAAACGCCTCGCCGCCGTCTGGAAGGTGCCGGAGGTCCAGGTCATGGTCTCCTCGTCGTATCGGCAGCCCTCGCTGCGCGGGAAAATCTCGTACCACGCGCCATACAGGGCCCGTTCCCGCTCGACGAGCCAAGCGACGTCAATAGACGGGCTGACCAGGTCGCGCAACGGACGGGTGGTGAGCTCGGCCTGGATCTGCGAGTCCAGGCCGGCGTACAGGCGGACCCGGTCGGGACGGCTGCGGTCCCGCAGCGTGGCGATAGCAGTGTCCAGGGCTGCCGTCGCATCGGCTGGGCGCTCGACGGCATCCCGAGCCCGTTGGAGCATCCGAGCGCCCTCTTCGAGCATGAGCTCGGTGTCGATGCCCACCTCGACCTTGATCGTCGCGTCGTGCCGCCAGGTGCTGTAGGGGTCCGACCAGCCCTCGACCCGGTAGGACCACCACCCGGGACGGTTCGCCACGATCGTGGCGAACCACGCGTTGAGACCTGGGTTGGTGCACTCCATCGGCACCATGGTCGCCACCCCGTCGGGGTCGGTGAGGACCACCGTCGCGTTGACGGCGTCATGGCCCTCGCGAAACACGGTCGCAGTGACGTCGAACTCCTCGCCGACGACCGACTTGGTCGGTCGGGCGCCACCATCGACGAGCGGGGCGAGGTCCTGGACCGGGATCCGCCCGATCGGAATCTGAGGTGCGCCGGCCTGGGGGGCAGGGGTGCGTGGTGTCGGTGCCGCTGCCACCGCTCCGGGGGAGTCGGGGCTCTCCGGGGTCACCGGCGGGGCGGTGGCCCTCGGCGCGGACAGCGGGCGGGCGGCACCTGGTGTCATCGTCACGGTCCTGACGCTATCGAAGACTGCGGCCGGGGACACGGGTCACGCGCGCTGGGGGGCAGAGTCGAGATGAGCGAGTCGCGGATCGAGGCAGCATCGACGAGATCTGGGCAGTCTCGACGAGATCTGGGCAGTCTCGACGAGATCTGGGCAGTCTCGACGAATCGAGTCGCTGGAAGAACCGGTCAGTTGCGTGCAAGAGGATGACAGCGGATCCGACGGCGTCCCCTAGCATGGCCCTTCGTGAAGGCCATCCGTCGATTCAGTGTCCGCCCGGCCCTGCCGGCTCGTATCAGCGCACTCGGTGAGCTCGCCACGAACCTGCGCTGGTCGTGGCACCCGCCCATCCGGGACCTGTTCGAGAGCATCGACCCGCAACTGTGGGCCAGCGTCGGTCAGGAGCCGGTGGCCATGCTGTCCGCGACGTCTCGGGAGCGACTCGAGGCACTCGCCCGCGACGACGACTTCGTTGCCCGCGTGGACGCTGCCGCGCAGGCACTGCACCGCTACCTCACCTCGGACCGCTGGTACCAGCAGCTCGCCGAGGAACAGGGTGAGCCAGTTCCCGCAGCCATCGCCTACTTCAGTGCCGAGTTCGGCATCACCGCCGCCCTGCCGCAGTACTCCGGTGGCCTGGGCATCTTGGCCGGAGACCACCTCAAGGCAGCCTCGGACATCGGGGTGCCCATCGTCGGGATCAGCCTGTTCTACAAGACCGGCTACTTCAGCCAGAGCCTCAACCGCGACGGGTGGCAGCAGGAGACCTATCCCGTCCTCGACCCCGACGGGATGCCGCTGTCCCTGCTGCGCGAGGAGGACGGAACTCCCTCGGTCATCACTGTCGGGCTCCCCGGCGGGCGCACCCTGCACGCTCAGGTGTGGTGTGCCCAGGTCGGGCGGGTCCCACTGCTGCTCCTGGACTCCGACGTCCCGATCAACGACGAGGCCGCGCGGACCATCACTGAGCGGCTCTACGGCGGGGGCAGCGACATGCGCTTGCAGCAGGAACTGCTGTTGGGTATGGGCGGTGTGCGTGCCCTGCGACTGTGGTCGCGGCATACCGGGGCCCCCGCGCCCGACGTCTACCACTGCAACGAGGGCCACGCCGGCTTCCTCGCGATCGAGCGGATCAGTGAACTTGTCACCGGCCAGGGACTTGCCTTCGACGAGGCACTCCAGGTGGTCCGGGCGGCGACGGTCTTCACCACGCACACCCCGGTGCCGGCCGGCATCGACCGCTTCGACACCGACCTGATCGACCTCTATTTCGGTGGTGACAACGCGCTTCCCGGGGTGCCCGTGGATCGGCTGCGGGACCTCGGCGCCGAGACCTATCCCGGTGGCGACCGGTCGGTGTTCAACATGGCGGTCCTCGGCCTGCGCGTGGCCGCGCGGGCCAACGGGGTGTCTGAGTTGCACGGCTCGGTCGCGCGAGCGATGTTCGCGGGGCTGTGGCCCGGCTTCGACGTCGCGGAGGTGCCGCTCACCTCGATTACTAACGGCGTGCACGCCCCGACCTGGGTGGACCGCAGGGTCTTCGCCCTCGCCCGACGGCACAACGAGGTCCAACATCTCGACGACCAGGACTCGTGGGAACGCATGGCTGGGGTTCCACGGGACGAGATCTGGGCGACGAAGCGGGAGCTACGGGCCCAGCTCGTCGAGCAGGTCCGGGCCCGCGTCCGGGCGTCGTGGTTGCAGCGGGGGGCCTCTCCGGCCGAACTGGCCTGGACCGAGTCGTGCCTGGACCCCGACGTGCTCACCATCGGCTTCGCGCGACGGGTGCCGACCTACAAGCGGCTCACCCTCATGCTGCGCGACCCGGTCCGGCTTCGTAAACTGCTGCTGCACCACACCCGCCCCATCCAGGTCATCGTTGCCGGCAAGTCCCACCCGGCCGATCACACCGGCAAGCACCTCATCCAGCAGATGGTGCAGTTCGCCGACGATCCGGAGGTGCGGCACCGGATCGTCTTCCTGCCTGACTACGACATCGGGATGGCTCAACACCTCTACCCCGGGTGCGACGTCTGGCTCAACAACCCACTGCGGCCCTTCGAGGCGTGTGGGACCTCCGGGATGAAGGCAGCTCTCAACGGGGCCCTCAATGTCTCCATCCTCGACGGGTGGTGGGACGAGTGGTTCGACGGCAACAACGGCTGGGCCATCCCGACCGCCGACGGAGTCGATGACCCGGACCGGCGCGACGACATCGAGGCCGCGGCCCTTTACGACCTGGTCGAGCGACAGGTCGCGCCGCGCTTCTATGACGTCGACGACGCCGGGCTCCCGCTCAACTGGCTGGCCATGGTCACGCACACCGTGACCACGCTGGGCCCGAAGGTGCGGGCCAGTCGGATGGTGCGCGACTACACCGAGCAGCTCTATGTCCCGGCAGCCAGGGCTGGTTGGGCACGGTCTGCCGACGGGTTCGCCGGGGCCAAGGATCTCGCCGACTTCACCGCCCGAGTACGGGACCACTGGAGTCAGGTGCAGGTCGACCACGTCGAGTCGACCGGAGTCGGGGACTCCCCCCAGATCGGCGAGACCCTGCACGTCAACGCCTACGTGTCCCTGGACGGCCTCGACCCGCAGGATGTCGAGGTGCAGGTCGTCCACGGCCGGACCTCGCACACCAGCGACGACCTCACCGACGCCTCGACGATGCCGCTGCACCACGACGAGGACCTCGGCCAGGGTCGGCACCGGTTCACCGGCCAGCTCGAACTGAGCACCAGTGGTGCATTCGGCTACACCGTGCGGATCCTGCCCCGGCACACCCTGCTCACCAGCCCGGCCGAGCTCGGACTGGTCGCCAACGCCTGATCCTGTTCTGCCTGCACGTCTGTTCTGCCTGCACGTCTGTACTGCCTGCACGTCTGTACTGCCTGCACGTGCCGGGTGTCGAACAATCGGCCAATTGGCCAAGAACGACCCAGCCACGGGGGCGGCGGGCGGGCGCAAGGTGCACGTTTGTCGCACCAAGTCCGTGTCTGGGCACCTGATGTGCCGCGTAAGGTGCACGTTTGTCGCACCCATTCCATCGCTGTGCATGCGGCGCGGGGCGATGATAGGCATCTGCGGCCCGGAGCAGGCCGGACCCCGGACCCCGGACCCAGAACCCCGGACCGGGTGTAGCGAAGGCAGCAACAGTGTTCTGGCCAGCAGGCGCCCATTCCCGGTCTCGATCGTGCCGACCGAACTGCCCACGAACAAGTGTCGGGTCGCTGATCCGAAAGTAGATGCTGCTGAGACTGATATGACACCTGATGCGAGCGGGTGTCGGTGTGCAGCCCGGAACGGCCGTCCCTGCCCGCGCCTCCTGTCGAACAATCGGCCAATTGGCCGATTCGTCGACAGTGCCGGGGAGGGTCCGACAGCGGCCAGGGAGGGTCCGACAGTGCGCGGGAGGGTCAGGGGACCCGGCCGACGGCGTAGACCTGCATGCTCCGGGGGGCCACCGGCACCGGACCGGGCGGAACCGGCTCGCCCGGCGGTTGCGGACGTTCCCACGTGCTGTCCCAGAGCAGGGTGAAGACACCGATGCCTGGCCCGCTCGGCAGGGTGACCTCCTCCTCGTCGCCGGCCTGGAGGACGACCAGGACGGAGCTGTCGTCGATCCAGGCCCCGTTGACGAGCATCGTCAGGGTGTGCAGTCCGCCTCTGTGCCACTGATCGACCATCGGCGCCCCGGCCACGTCGAACCAGGCGAGGTCGCGGGATCCGTCCTCCTGGACCGGTTCCCCGAGCGCCCAGATCCGCAGGCGCAGGGCAGGATAGGCCTGACGCAGCGCGATGAGATGACGCACCGTCGCATGCAGATCCTCCTGCCACGGCTCCCAGGACCAGTCAAACCAGGAGATCTCGTTGTCCTGGCAGTACGGGTTGTTGTTGCCGCCCTGAGTGCGCCCGAACTCGTCGCCGCCGTTGATCATCGGCATCCCCGCCGAGAGCAGCAGGCTGGCGAGCAGATGGCGCATGCTCCGGCGTCGTCGGGCGAGCACCACAGGGTCGTCAGTAGGACCCTCGACCCCGTGGTTCCACGAGCGGTTGTCACCGCTGCCGTCGCGGTTGTCCTCCCCGTTGGCCTCGTTGTGCTTCTCGTCGTATGCCGTGAGGTCCGCGACCGTGAAGCCGTCGTGTGCCGCGACGAAGTTCACCGAGGCCGTCGGTCCCCGGTCCCGGCTGCCGAACAGGTCGCGTGAGCCGGCCAGCCTGGTAGCGACGTCTTGGAGGCCGTGAGTCTCCTCGTTGGCGTCCAGGGCACGCTGGTCGGACAGCCAGATCTGGCGGATGCTGTCCCGGAAGCGATCGTTCCACTCGCTGAACGGTGGGGGGAACTGGCCGGTGCGCCAGCCATGCAGGCCGATGTCCCAGGGCTCGGCGATGAGCTTGACTCGCGAGAGAACCGGGTCGGTTCGGGCGGCGACGAGGAAGGGGTGGTCCGGGTCGAAATCGTCGCCCCGTCCCCGGCCGAGCGCGACCGCCAGGTCGAACCGAAACCCGTCGACGTGGTAGTCCACGGCCCAGCGGCGCAGGCTGTCCAGGACCAGGCGGCACACGATGGGGTGGCGCAGGTCGAGGGTGTTGCCGCAGCCGGTGACATCGATGTCTCGACCCCGCTCGTCGAGGCGGTAGTAAGCGCGGTTGTCCAACCCCCGGAAGGACAGCGTCGCTCCGGTCCCCTCCTGTTCGGCGGTGTGGTTGTAGACGACGTCGAGGATGACCTCCAGACCGGCGCGGTGCAGCAGCTTGATCATCCCCTTGACCTCGTCGACGGCCCCCTGTGGGTCACGACTGGCGGCATACGCGGCGTGTGGGGCGTGGAAGCCGATGGTGTTGTAGCCCCAGTGGTTGCTCAGGCCTCGGCGGACCAGGGCGGGCTCGGAGGTGAAGGCATGGATCGGCAGCAGCTCGACCGCAGTGACCCCCAAGCCCGTGAGATAGTCCAGGGTCACCGGGTGCCCCAGGGCGGCATACGTCCCGCGCAGCTCTTCGGGCACCCCAGGCATCGTCCTGGTGAGGTTGACGACGTGGGTCTCATACAGGACCGAGTCGGTCCGGGTGCGCCGTGGGTGGGCGTCGTCCTCCCAGTCGAAGGCATCGTCCACGACGACACCGCGCGGGACATGCGCGGCACTGTCGAGCAGGGACCGGGACAGCCCGTCGCCGGTCCAGGTGTGCGGATCCACCTGGCTCCCGAAGACCTCCGGCCCCCAGCGGACCTCGCCTTCGAGTGCCTTGGCGTAGGGGTCGAGGAGCAGCTTCGCGGGGTTGTGCCGCAGCCCGAGCTGGGGCATCCACGGCCCGTCCACTCGGAAGCCGTAGCGCTGTCCAGGACCCAGGCCCGGGACGAAGCCGAACCACCAGCCGTGGGCTCGCTCACGCAGCGGGATCCGCACCTCGGAGTGCCCATGGTCGTCCCCGGGTTCGAACAGGCACAGCTCGACGGCCTCGGCATGGCCGGCGTAGATGCTCACATCCGCCCCGCCCTCGACCAGGCTCACCCCCGGTGGCGGGGCAAGGTCACGGCCCACCGGCAGTGGAGCGCCGGTGCGCAGCAGCGGGAGGTCGACATCGTTGCGCCCATGCCCTGGCATGGGTGTCAACCTACCGAGGCCGATACCGTGGTTCCATGACCGATCCGGCCTCGCTGCCCAACTTCCCACCCCCTGCTGACGAGCACCCGTTGCGCGGCAGGGTCCTCGACGCCCTGATCGACGCCGGGATCCAGCCCAACGTCGACGACGACGGGGACGTCGCGTTCACCGTCAACGACCAGCAGCTCTTCATCCGCTGCACCGAGGGTGAGTTGAGGATCATGCGGGTCTTCGGCCAGTGGCAGCTCCCGGCCGAGCTCGACGGCGACACTCCCAGAGCCCTCGAGGTGTGCAACGAGCTCAACCTCGCCCTCAACTGCGTCAAGACCGGCCTGGGCAACGGCACTCTCGTCGTCACCGCCGACTTCCTCGAGACCCCCGGCCTGGACGTGGCTGCCGCGACCAGGATCGGCATCCCCCTGGTCCTGTCCACCGTGCACCTGTGGCATCAACGGGCTCTGGGCCTGGAGCCACCCACCGACGGGGCCGATGACGGCTCCGAGAACGGAGCGCCCTGATGAGCGAGCTGGTCCGACTCGAGGTCAGTGACGGCGTCGGGATCATCCGCATCGACCGACCCCCGATGAATGCCCTCAACGGGCAGATCCAGACCGGCCTCATCGCTGCCTGCCGCGATGCCGCCACGCGCCAGGACGTGCGGGCCGTCATCGTCTGGGGTGGGGAGAAGGTCTTCGCCGCCGGCGCGGACATCAAGGAGATGGAGACGATGTCCTACACCGACATGGTCGACCACTCCGGGCTCCTGCAGGACTTCACCAAGTCCTTGGCGAGCTTGCCCAAGCCCACTGTCGCTGCGATCACCGGCTACGCCCTCGGCGGCGGCTGTGAGGTAGCGCTCGCCTGCGACTTCCGGGTGGCTGCCACCACCGCCACCCTCGGCCAACCTGAGATCCTCCTGGGCATCATCCCCGGCGCTGGCGGCACCCAGCGCCTCGCGCGCCTCGTCGGAGCGGCGCGAGCCAAGGACCTCATCTTCTCCGGCCGGTTCGTCAAGGCCGACGAGGCGCTGGCCATCGGACTCGTCGACGAGCTCGCCGAACCCGGCGAGGTCCTAGAGGCCGCACTGCGGCGGGTCCAGCCCTACGTCAAGGGGCCGGCTTACGCGCTGCGGGCTGCCAAGGAAGCGATCGACTCCGGGCTCGGTGTCGACCTCGACACCGGACTGGAGATCGAGCGGATGCTCTTCGCCGGCCTCTTCGCCACCCCGGATCGGGTGACTGGGATGCGCAGCTTTGTGCAGAGCGGGCCGGGCAAGGCGGTCTTCGACGGCGCCTGAAACCGGTCGGGTGCCGGCACCGACCCGGCCGGTGGGGAGTGGCGGCCATCACCTCACCTCGATGAGGGTCCCCCCAGGAACTCCTGAGAGGATGGTCGCCGATCCACCCGCCGCCACCAGCGGAGGACCGTTGGTGCCTTTGTCAATGCACTCACTGGGTGTGCACCGCATCAGGAAGTAGGGACAGTCGCGCATGAACATCGTCGTCTGCGTCAAGTACGTTCCGGACGCACAGTCCGAGCGATCCTTCACCGAGTCCGACTACACCGTGGACCGGGACGGGGTCGATGGGCTGCTCGCCGAGACCGACGAGTATGCCGTCGAGGAGGCGCTGAAGATCGCCGAGTCCAGTGGAGGTGAGGTCACCGTCCTCACCGTCGGCCCGGCGCGGGCCGCCGACGCGGTCAAGAAAGCCCTCCAGATGGGCGCCGACAAGGGCGCGCACGTCCTGGACGACGCCATCCACGGCTCGGACGCCCCGGCCACCTCCCTGCTGCTCGCCAAGGCAATCACCAAGGCCAGCGGGGGTACCCCCGATCTCATCCTCATGGGGATGTCCTCAACCGACGGGATCATGGGCGTCGTCCCGGCCATGCTCGCCGAGCGCCTCGGCCTGCCCCAGGTCACGTTCGCCTCCGAGCTGACCATCGACGCCGGGTCTTTGACCGCACGCCGGGACGGGGACTCTGCCAGCGAGACGATCACCGCGAGCCTGCCGGCGGTGGTCTCGGTAACCGACCAGATCAACGAGCCGCGCTACCCCTCGTTCAAGGGGATCATGGCCGCCAAGAAGAAGCCGGTCGAGACGTGGAGCCTGGCCGACCTCGGCATCGATGCCGGTGAGGTCGGTCTGGCCGGTGCCTGGACCAAGGTGACGACGGTGACGAAGCGCCCGGCCCGCACGCGCGGCGAGATCATCACCGACGAGGGCGACGGCGGCCTCAAGCTCGCCGAGTTCCTCTCCGCGCAGAAGTTCCTCTGACGACCCGAAGACCACCAGGAAGGTATCGACTCATGGCTGACGTCCTCGTTCTCGTCGACCACACCAACGGCAAGCTGCGCAAGGTCTCCGCGGAGCTGCTCACCCTCGCCCGCCGGCTCGGCACACCGAGCGCGGTCTTCATCGGCGAAGGCGTGCAGACAGCTCAGCCGACCTTGGCCAAGTACGGCGCGGAGAAGGTCTACGTCTACGACAACCCCGACGCACTGACCCATCTCGTCGCTCCGCAGTCGGAGGTGCTCGCGCACCTGGTCGAGGTGACCGGTGCGCGCGCCGTCCTCATCCCGAGCAACCCGGTCGGCAAGGAGGTCGCCGGACGCCTCGGTGTGCGGACGGGCTCAGGGGTCATCACCGACGCCACTGACGTGCGCGACTCCGGGGCCGGTGTCGAGACGACCCAGTCGGCGTTTGCTGGCTCCTACACCGTGATTTCCACGGTGACCAAGGGTGCCGCGATCGTCACGGTGAAGCCGAACTCGGTGCCCATCGGGGCAGCACCGGCGGCTGGGACCGTCGAGAAGGTGTCCCTCGCGCTCTCCGAGGCTGCCACAGCCGCTCGAATCACCGACCGGGCGCCCAAGGCGGCCTCGGGACGACCGGAGCTGACAGAGGCCTCCATCGTCGTCTCCGGGGGCCGTGGCACTGCCGGTGACTTCGGTCCGGTCGAGGCGTTCGCCGACAGTCTCGGGGCTGCGGTCGGCGCCAGCCGCGCCGCTGTGGACGCCGGCTGGTACCCGCACAGTGCCCAGGTCGGCCAGACCGGCAAGACCGTCTCTCCGCAGCTCTACGTCGCGGCCGGGATCTCCGGAGCCATCCAGCACCGGGCCGGCATGCAGACGAGCAAGACCATCGTCGCGGTCAACAAGGACCAGGAGGCGCCGATCTTCGAGCTCGTCGACTTCGGAGTGGTCGGTGACCTCTTCAACGTCCTACCGCAGGCGACCGAGGAGATCCGCCGACGCAAGGGCTGAGCCTGGTTGCCGGGCCCTCTGCGGGCCTGGGGTCCCCAGAGACGATGCCGAGTGGGCCGGAGTGACGACCTAGAATCGACGGTCGTGACGGCATACCTCGACCACGCGGCGACCACCCCGATGTGGCCGGCGGCAGTCGAGGCCTACGCGGAACAGTCGGCTCGAACCGGCAACGCGTCGTCGCTGCACACTGCCGGCCGGCGCGCTCGCGCCGTGGTCGAGGAGGCGCGGGAGCGCATTGCCGCTGCCCTGGGCGCCCGTCCCTCCGAGGTGGTCTTCACCTCGGGAGGCACCGAGGCCGACAACCTCGCCGTCAAGGGCGCGCACGCCGCCCGGGTCAGTGAAGACCCGGCCCGGCGACTCCTGGTGGTCAGTGGCATCGAGCACCATGCCGTGCTGGACCCAGTGCTGCACCTTGTCGACTCCGGCGCCGCGCAGGTCGCCTGGCTCGAGCCCGACCGCAGTGGTGTGATCGCTCCGGACGCACTCCGGGAGGTGCTGCGTGAGCGGGCCAACGAGGTGTCGCTGGTCAGCATCATCTGGGCCAACAACGAGGTGGGCACGGTCCAGTCCGTGGCCGACTTCGCCGCCCTCGCCCACGAGCACGGTATTCCGCTGCACACCGACGCGGTGCAGGCCGTGAGTCATCTGCCCGTCTCCTTCGCCGACAGTGAGGCCGACCTGCTCACTCTCACCGGGCACAAGACCGGTGGCCCGCTGGGAGTCGGTGCCCTGCTCGCCAAGCGCAACGCCCAACTCGTCCCCCAACTGCACGGTGGTGGCCAGGAGCGTCAGGTGCGCAGCGGCACCCTCGACGTGCCTGCCATCCATGCCTTCGCGCTCGCCCTCGAGCGGACCGTGGCCGTCCGTGCCGCGGAGACCACCCGGGTGGGGGCCCTGCGGGACGCCCTGATCGCGCGAGTGCTCGATCTCGACCTGGGGATCAGCGTCAGCGGTGCCTATACCCCCGGCGACGTCGCAACGCGGGTCGCTGGCAACGTCCACCTACTTGTCCCCGGCTGTCAGGGGGACTCGTTGCTCTATCTCCTCGACGCCGCGGGCATCGAGTGCTCGACCGGGTCGGCCTGCCAGGCCGGGGTTCCTCGCCCCAGCCACGTCCTGCTCGCCATGGGCTATTCGAGCGCACAAGCCAGAGGGGCGCTGCGACTCTCGCTGGGGCACACCTCGACCGCGGCTGACGTGGACCGTTTCGTCGCTGTTCTCCCCGGTGTCGTCGAGCGGGCCCGGCGGGCCAACGGAGTGTCGTGATGCGGGTCGTCGCGGCGATGTCAGGCGGAGTCGACTCGGCGGTGGCCGCCGCCCGGATGCTCGATGCCGGTCACGACGTCGTCGGGGTCCACCTGGCGCTGTCCCGCTCAGCGGCGACGTTGCGTGAGTCGGCCCGCGGATGCTGCACGATCGAGGATGCCGGGGACGCCCGCCGGGTTGCCGACCGGCTCGGGATCCCGTTCTATGTCTGGGACATGGCGGAGCGGTTCCACACCGAGGTGGTCGCAGACTTCCTCGCCGAGTATGCCGCTGGCCGCACGCCGAACCCATGCCTGCGGTGCAACGAGCGGATCAAGTTCGCAGCGCTGCTGGACAAGGCCCGCGCGCTGGGCTTCGACGCGGTGGCCACGGGGCATTACGCCCGGATCGTGGAACGCCCGGCGGACACCGACGGCACGCCCGGGGCACGCGAACTCCACCGCGGCACCGACGCCGCCAAGGACCAGAGCTACGTCCTGGGCGTGCTCGATGCCGACCAGCTCGCCGGGGCGTTCTTCCCGCTCGGGGACTCCACCAAGGAGCAGGTCCGGGTCGAGGCACGCTCTCGGGGGTTCGCTGTCGCCGCCAAGCCGGACAGTCACGACATCTGTTTCATCCCCGATGGCGACACCCGCGGGTTCCTCAGCAGGTCTCTCGGCGAGAGTCCGGGGGAGGTCGTCGATGCTGCCTCCGGTGCGGTCGTCGGCCGGCATACCGGTGTGCACGCCTTCACGGTCGGCCAGAGGCGCGGGCTGGGGCTGGATCGTTCCGGTCTCGACGGCCAGGCCCGGTACGTCGTCGGGGTCGACGCGCCCTCCCGGAGGGTGTTCATCGGCACCGCGGACTTGCTGGGGGTCAGCAGTGTGGTCGGGGAGCACGTGCGGTGGTGCGGTCCGGCCCCCAGCGGCCCGGTGCGGCTCGGGGCCCAGGTGCGGGCCCACGGCGGTGAAGTGGCATGCACCGCGCAGCTGCGGGACGGACGGCTTCACGTCGGGCTCGAACGCTCGGTGCCAGGGGTGTCGCCTGGACAGTCGGTGGTGCTTTACGACGGGACCCGGGTCGTCGGTTCGGCGACGATCGCCGCCACCGGAACCGCGAGGTGACCCCGTACCGCTGAGGGACGACCGGGGTGACGGCACCGACCGGGTGGAACATTGAACACTCAACCATCGTTGACGGCTGTGTCGTGCCATCCAGGATCGTGAGGAAGACCATGCCTGCTGTGACCGTCGAGGACCTGCTCAGTCTGCCGCAGGTAAGCGTCCCGCCCGCACCGGCCCGGACTCGGGCCGTGCTTTCGGTGACGAGTGCACCCGGTGGCTTCGAAGGGGAGGGGTTCCCGGTCCGTCGCGCGTTCGCCGGCGTCGACCTGGCCGCGCTCGACCCATTCGTCCACATGGACCAGATGGGCGAGGTGGACTACGCCCCAGGTGAGCCCAAGGGAACCCCCTGGCATCCGCACCGAGGCTTCGAGACCGTCACCTACATGATCGACGGGATCTTCGAGCACGCAGACTCCAACGGCGGCGGCGGGACCATCACCAACGGGGACACCCAGTGGATGACCGCCGGTGCCGGCCTGCTGCACATCGAGAAGCCACCGGAGCACCTCGTGCTCAGCGGGGGCCTTTTCCACGGTCTCCAGCTGTGGGTCAACCTGCCCAGAGCCCTGAAGATGACCCCGCCGCGCTACCAGGACATCCGGGCAGGCCAGGTCGCCCTGCTCTCTTCTGCTGACGGCGGGTCGCTGGTGCGCCTCATTGCCGGCGACCTCGACGGTCACCGCGGGCCGGGGGTCACGCACACCCCGATCACGGTTGTGCACGCCTCGCTGTCGCCCGGGTCGCGGCTGCGTCTGCCGTGGCGCAGCGACTTCAACGCCCTGGCTTACGTCCTTGCCGGTTCTGGGACCGTTGGGGAGGAGCGCAGACCGATCCGGATGGGTCAGCTCGCCGTGCACGGCCCCGGCGACGTGATCGAACTCGCCGGATCGCAGGACCGCGACAAGCGCAGCGAGCACCTCGAGGTGTACCTGCTCGGGGGTCGTCCGATCCGGGAACCCGTCGCCGCCTATGGTCCGTTCGTCATGAACACCCGGGACGAACTGGTCCAGGCCTTCGAGGACTACCAGGCCGGCCGGCTGGGCACCATCCCGGTGCAGAGCCCCATCCCGGTGCAGCCGCACCCCGGACACGACGTCCTCTGAGGTCCGGACCGGGCAGAATCGGGCCCGTGACTGACCAGCTCGACCGGCCCCGCAACCCCGTCCGAGGACGTCGATGACCCCCGACCTGTCTCGGTTCACCCGAGCGCCGGAGCGTCAGGCCACCGACCGTGAGGAGCTCCACGAGTTCCTGGACAGCCAATTCGTCGGGGTCCTCGCATCCGTGGCCGAAGGCCAACCGTGGGTGGTCCCGATGCTTTATGCCCGAGACGGCGACCTGGTCCTGTTGCACGGTTCCACCGGTGCCGGCCTGTTGCGGCATGTCGCTGCCGGTGCTCCGGTCGCCTTCTGCGTCACGGCCGTCGATGGTCTCGTGGTGGCCCACTCGACCTTCGACTCCTCGGTGAACTACCGTTCGGCGGTCATCCGGGGAGTGCTCGAGCAGGCCCGGGGGAGCTCCGAGAGAGACCTCCTCGACACCTTCTCCGACCAGCTGATGCCCGGCCGCACCGGTGAGGTCCGGCCCTCGAGTGCCAAGGAGGTCGCGGCGACACTCGCCCTGCGCTTGCCGATCACTGCGGACAACTGGCTGATGAAGACTCGCACCGGCCCCCCCGACCCACCGGAGAATCCGGCCGAGCAGAGCGTCTGGTGCGGGGTCGTCCCGCTGGCCCTGACGGCAGGTTCCCCCCAGAGCGCCGGGTGGTCCGTCGGTCCCGTTCCAGAATCGGTGCACGCGTTCATCGCTGGGCACCCGCAGCCGTCGTGACTGCCGGTGTGCTCCGGGCCAGCGGTGTCGGTCCCTGGCCTGGACGTGACGTCCGCGAGGCCACCATCACCGTGCGTGACCTGCTGCTCGACGGGGACGGGCTCGGACTTCCCTACCTGCCGCTGACACCGGACCGGGGCCCTGGCGCCGATCCGGTCGGGCGGACTGCCGGGCTGCTGGTGGATCTGCACGTGGATCTCCAGCCCGCCGGCTGGCGCCTCGTGGATCGCCCCGGTCGGGATGCTCGCCGCACCGCGGGCCTGCTCCGAGAGGAGCTCGACGAGGCTGCGGCGGCCTACGACGGGTATGCCGGAGCGCTCAAGGTTCAGGTCAGTGGGCCCTGGGCGATGGCTGCCGGGCTCACCCTGCCCCGCGGTGAGCGGGTCCTGGCCGACGAGGGAGCTTGCCGGGACCTCACCCAGAGCCTTGCCGAGGGAGTCGCGGCATACCTCAGCGATCTGCGCCGACTCGTGCCCGGCGCCCAGATCGTCCTCCAGCTGGACGAGCACGACCTACCGACGGTCCTCGAGGGCAGCCTGCAGACGGCTTCCGGGCTGGGCCGACTCAGCGCCGTCGACGCCCAGCGCGCCGCGATGGCGCTGAGCCGGGTGCTCGCGGCCCACGACGGTCCGGTCCTGGTGCACTGCTGCCATGATCGTGCGCCGGTGCCGCTGCTGCGGGCAGTCCTTGCCCACCACGGGCAGGGTGCGATCTGGCTCGACACGACCACCGCGAGCCCGGCCCGCTGGGAGTCCCTGGCCGCCACCCTCGAGACCGGTGTGGGGGTGTGGTGTGGGTCCGTGCCGGTGAACGGGCAGGCTGGGGTGGTGTCGACCGCCGTGCAGACGACCCTGCGAGGATGGGAGCGGGCCGGGATCGCCCTGGGAACCACCGGATCCAGCGGATTGGGTGAGGTCGGGATCACCCCGGCGTGCGGGTTGTCTGGCCTGGACGCAGCAGCGGCGCGGGTGGTCCAGCAGGCGGCCCTCGACGTGGCCCGGGAGTTGTGCGAGCAGGCCGGCGGATGATCCACGAACCCAAGAGCACCCGGACCCACTGGCAGCTGAAGTTCATCGCCCTGGCCCTGATCTGGGGGAGCAGCTTCTTGTTGATGAAGTTCGGTCTTCTCGCCCTCGACCCGGTCCAGATCGCGGCGGTGCGGATCGGCTGTGGTGCCCTCATCCTCGTTGTCCTGCTGCATCTAACTGGTGACCGGTTGCCCCGCGAGCCGCGCACCTGGTTCCACTTGATGGTCAGCGCCGTCTTCCTCTCGGCTCTGCCGTTCACCCTGTTCGCCCTCGGTGAGACCCGGGTGTCCTCTGCGTTGGCCGGCATTGGCAACTCGATCACCCCCGTGGCGATGGTGGTCGCCGGGCTGTTCCTGCTGCCCAGTGAGCGGGTGACCCGTGCCAAGTTGTTTGCCGTGGCCCTGGGGTTCATCGGGGTCATCGTCATCTCGGAGCCATGGGCCGTGCTCACCCGCCCGGACCCCGTCGGGTTCGCCATCGTGTTGGCGGCCGGCACCTGCTACGGCATCGGTTGGCCCTACCTGCGCCGGCACCTCGCGGCCGTGGACCTCGGCGGTCTGTCCCAGCCGGCGGCACTGCTGCTGTGCGGGACCGTCCTCATGGTCCCGGTGACACTCATCTGGTGGTGGCTGCACCGTGACGTCGTCGCTACGCCGTGGTCCGTGCATGCTGCTGCCGGCTCTCGGGCGCTCTGGGGCGGTGTGCTGGCCACCCTCGTGCTCGGCCTGGTCGGGACCGGGTTGGCCTACATGCTTCAATACGACGTCGTCCGGGACGCTGGCACGGTGGTGAGCTCCACGGTGACCTACCTCATCCCGGTCGTCTCGGTCGTTCTCGGCGTGCTCGTCCTGGACGAGCACCTCGGCATCTTCCAACTCCTCGGCTTCGTCCTCGTGCTGTCCGCGGCACTCATCGTCGGCCGGCCGGCGACCGGGTGGGGGGCACTGCTGGCTCGTGCTCGCCCACCGGCCGCGACCTCCGACTAACCAGTCCGACTGCTCAACAGGTCAGGACACTGAGACCAGCAGGTCAGGACGTGGGGAGATGCACTTCACGTCGGAGGATCTTGCCCGTCGGGCCCTTGGGCAGCTCAGAGACGAGCCACACCTGACGGGGGTACTTGTAGGCGGCGATCCGCTCCTTGGACCACGCGATGAGCTCCTGGGGATCGAGGGTCGACCCCGGCCGGAGGGCGACCGCAGCACCGACCTGCTCCCCGAGGAGGTCATCGGGTATGCCGACGACAGCCACCTCGAGCACATCGGGATGGGTGTAGAGGAGCTCTTCGACCTCGCGGGGATAGACGTTCATCCCGCCCCGGATGATGAGGTCCTTCTTGCGGTCGACGATGGTGAAGTAGCCCTCGTCGTCCATCGTCGCCAGGTCCCCAGTGCGGAACCAGCCGTCGGGGATCGCCTCGGCCGTGGCCTCAGGCTTGCGCCAGTAGCCCTTCATGACGTTGTCCCCGCGGATGGCGATCTCGCCGACCTCTCCGACCGGAACCTCCTTGCCTTCGATGTCCACGCACTTCAACTCACAGCCAGGGATGGCGATCCCGATCGTGCCGGGCTTGCGCTCCCGGTCGGGCATGTTGAAGCTCGCCACCGGGCTGGTCTCGGACAGTCCGTAGCCCTCGAGGACCATGCAGTCGAATTTGCTCTCGAAGCCGCGCATGACCTCCAGCGGCATCGCTGACCCGCCACTAGCGCACACCCGCAGAGCGGAGAAGTCCATGCTGGCGCTGTCCGGGTGGTTGAGGATGGCGGCATACATCGTCGGGACCCCGAGCATGATGGTGACCTTCTCATCCTGCAGAGTCCGCATCGCCGGCGCCGGCTCGAAGCGGGGGATGATCGCCAGCGACGCCCCGACATTCGTCGAGGCGAGCATGCCGACGGTCAGACCGAAGACGTGGAAGAGCGGCAACCCACCGAAGACGACGTCGCTCTGGAAGATCTCGAGGATGACCGAACTGCACCGGGTGGCGTTGAGCGCCAGGTTGGTGTGGGTGAGCTCCGCCCCCTTGGGCCTGCCGGTGGTGCCGCTGGTATAGAGGATGACGGCGGTGTCCTCGTCGTCGCGTTCGTATGGCTGCGTGATCGGCGTGCCGCCGGTCAGGGTGCCCTCGACCGGCCCGAGCGGGCCGCACGGGATGATCCGGGTCCCGCTGTTGGCCGCACCCTTGGTCGCCTCGTCGACGAAGTCGGGCCAGACGAAAGCGATCTTCGCGCCGGAGTCGGTGAAGAAGTAGTCGATCTCCCCGGACTTCAGCAGCGGGTTCATCGGTACGACGATCGCGCCGGCGAGCAGGGCCCCCCAGAAGGTGACCGGATAGGCGGGCACGTTCGGCAGGATGAGCGCGACCCGGTCGCCGGGCTGCACACCGGCCTCGCGCAGGGCGCCGGCCACCTGCGCCGCCATGCCGTGCAGTTGGGCGTAGGTGATGCCTTGGCCGTTGATCCGGATTGCGGGGCTATCTCCGTGGGCGGTCGATGCGTTGCTGAGCATGGTGGCCAGATTGGTCATCGGGTGTCCTCTTCGGGGTCGGTGCGTGGCGCTTGGTGGATCACCCATCCTTACCGACTGGTATGCCGTGTGGCTAGGCCACCTGGCCACAGATCGTCGGTG
>JBDIAO010000041.1:0-24671 GCA_039812375.1 Phycicoccus sp.
CGAGGGTCTCGAGCAGGAACCCGTCGGCCAGGTCGCAGCGGACGGTCAGGACCGGGCTGCCCGGCCAGTAGAGGTCACCCTCGCGGTAGCCGATGATGTCGCCGCGGAAGGTCCAGCCGTCCAGGTATGCCGCGCCGGCGCTGGTGACGACGTCGTGGTCGACGAGCCAGGCGAGGGTGTCTGCGTCGACAGTGAAGTCGGCCAGCGCCTCCAGGAACCGGCCGGTCCCCGCGAGAAGCCCGAACCGGCGGCCGTGCGGCAGGCGACGGGCGAAGACTTCGAAGACGGCCCGTTGCCGTGCCATGCCCGACTCCACCACGGAGCTGAGCATGGACAACTCGTAGCGGTCGGTGAGCAGTGCTGTGGTCATCCGCACACACAGCATTATAGTCAGCTTGACTATACGATCGGACGATACCGGGTGGGCCGCGATACTGGCGGTCCCGAGACTGGCGTGACCGTCACCTCGGTGTGTCATCCTACGAAGATGACCCCCGCGAACGTGACCCCTGCGACAGCCTCTGCCGATGCGCTCTTCCTCGAGGGGCTCGGCGTCTTCTCCCAGGCCGTCGAGGCGGTCGGTGCCGACGGCTGGGAACGACCCTCGCCCTGTGCGGGGTGGCGCGCGGTGGACGTCCTCGGGCACGTCGGCGCCGCCGTCCGGTTCGGGACGGCCACGCTTCGCCTGGAGAGCCCGACCTGGGCACCCACTGACTCCCCCGGCGAAGCGGTCACCACGCCTCCTGCCCAGTGGTGGGCGGATCTCGTGGAGCCGGCCCGTGCGGCCGTAGCCAGCGCCGACCTGGACCAGGTCATAGACGGACCGACCGGTCCACGCAGTGTGCGTGAAGGGCTCTCCTTCCCAGCGGTCGACCTGTTCGTGCACGCCTGGGACCTCGCCAGCAGCGCGGGTCAGGCCATCGAGATCCCCGAGAACGTCATCGGCTTTGCCCACGGCCTCGCTGACCACATGCCGGAGGCGCTCATGCGTAACGAGCGAGTGTTCGGCCCGGTGAGGACCTCGGCCCCGGATGCCTCCGCTACCGCGGCCTTCCTCGCCTGGACCGGCCGGGACCCTGACTGGACGCCCCCGGGGACCTGACCCACCCACCGGTCACCCACCCAGCGGTCACCCACCCACCGGTCACAGGGCGCCGGCTCATCCGCTGAGCATCTGTGATGATCTGGGCATGCCCTATTTCGTCAGGCAGTCCCATCGGGCTCCAGCGGTGACGGCACCGGTTCCGGTGGATCCGTCCCTGCCTCGCGTGTGCGTCATCGGTGCCGGGTCCTCGGGCCTTGCTGCAGCCAAGGCGCTCTATCTCAAAGGCATACCCTTCGACTGCTTCGAGCAGGGCAGCGCGATCGGCGGGAACTGGCTCTTCGACAACCCGAACGGCCTGTCGGCCTGCTACGAGACCCTCGAGATCAACACGTCCTGCCCACGGATGGCGTTCTCGGACTTCCCGATGCCGAAGGACTACCCGCCCTATGCGCGCCATGACCAGGTGCACGCCTACTTCGAGGACTATGTCGAGCACTTCGGGTTCCGGCACACCATCACCTTCGAGACCACGGTGACCTCGGTCCGTCCGGGATCAGCCTCCAACCAGGACTCCGGCGGTGGCTGGCTCGTCGAGACCGTCGGAGCAGACGGCATACGCAGGTCGTCGACCTATGCCGCGGTGATGATTGCCAACGGTCACCACTGGGATGCCCGCTGGCCCGAACCGGCCTATCCCGGCTCCTTCGACGGCGAGCAGATCCACGCTCACGACTATCGCAGCGGGGACCAGCTCCAGGGACGGGACGTGGTCGTCGTGGGTGCCGGGAACTCCGCGATGGACATCGCCGTCGAGGCCTCGCACCGTGCCCGCAGCGCGACCCTGTCGATCCGTCGCGGGCAGTGGGTATTGCGCAAGCTGCTCCTGGGTCGCGCCCTGGACCAGATCGCGCTGCCCGGCTGGATGCCGTGGTGGGCCACCAGTGCCCGGCTGCGGTTCGGCGCGCTCCTGTCCGGCGGGCTGTCGAAGTATGGCCTGCCGACGCCGCCACACAGTCCGGGCCAGTCCCATCCGGTGCAGTCTCAGCACATCCGGGACCGCCTTGGGGCGGGCACGATCACGGTGCGACCCGGCATCGCACGGCTCGAGGGTCAGAAGGTGGTGTTCGTCTACGGGACGAGTTGCCCAGCCGACCTGATCGTGTGGGCCACCGGATACCGGGTGAGCTTCCCGTTCCTGGCCCCCGACGTGCTCAAGGTCGAGGGCAACGAGCTACCGCTGTGGAAGCGGACGGTGCACCCTGACCTGCCGGGTCTGTATTTCATCGGGTTGCTCCAGCCGGTGGGTGCGGTCATGCCGCTGGCGCAAGCCCAGAGCGAGTGGGTGGCCGAGATGCTCACCGGGGAGTATGCCGCCCCGCCCACCGGCGAGGTCCGGCGACAAATGCTGGCCGACCACGAGCGGAACAAGCGCCAGTTCTATGCCTCTCCCCGACACACCATGGAGGTCGACTTCGACCACTACTGGTGGGACCTGCGCCGCGAACGTCGCCGCGGACGGGCCCGGGCCGCCGAGCGGAGTGCCGAACGCAGTGCTGATCTGAGTGCCGAGCGGAGTGCCGGGCCGGCGAGCGGTCCGGTTCAGGCTGAGCCGCGGAGGTCACGGTGAGCCGCTACAAACCCGTGGCCGGGCGGGTCGTCGCGGTGACCGGCGGCGGCCGCGGCATCGGCCGGGAGATCGCCCGGCAGCTGGTCCTGGCCGGGGCGAGCGTGGCAGTGGGTGACCGTGACGGTTCGGCAGCGCGGCATACGGCGAGGGAGCTCGGCCCCAGGGTGCTCGGGCTCGACCTCGACGTTGCCGACACGGAGTCCTTCGCTGCCTTCCTCACTGCGGTGGCGGACCAGCTCGGACCAGTCGAGGTGCTGGTCAACAACGCCGGTGTCATGTGGGTCGGGCCGTTCGGCGCCGAACCCGAGGCAGCGACCCGCCAGCAAGTCGAGGTCAACCTCCTGGGGGTTATTCGTGGCGTGCAGCTGGCCGCTCCGGCGATGGCCGCTCGCGGTTGCGGACACATCGTGACGGTCGCGTCCGCGGCCTCGCTGCTCACCACCCCCGGTGAGGCAACGTATGCCGCGACCAAGCACGGTGTGCACGGCTATCTCAAGGCAGTCCGCGAGGAGCTGCGGCATACCGGGGTGGAGATCAGTGTCATCATGCCTGCCGTGGTCGACACCGAGCTCGCCACCGGGACCTCCACCGGGGCAGCCCGGCTGCTGCAGCCAAGCGACGTCGGGCGCGTCGTGGTCGCGACGATCCAGCGACCGCGCTTCGAGGTGAGCATCCCGCGATACCTCGACCCGGTGAACCGGCTGGTGAACCTGCTGCCCACACCGGTCCGGGACACTCTGCTGCGGCAGCTCGTGCCCAACCAGGTCGAGCAGGCCGACCGTTTGGCGCGAGCGGCATACGAAGCGCAGTTCGGACCACCAGAGCTGACTCGGGGACGCTACCGACCCAGGGCCAAGTAGGCCGGGCGGAGCACCTCGGGCAGGGCCACGCCACGAACGCTCACGGCGGTGTCTGGTAGCTGGTCGAGCAGCGAGTCGATCGGCGGCGGCTCGAACCCGGCCCGCGGCGCCGGCTCGGCGCGGGGGTAGATGTACCTGCTGCCACAGATTGTCACCGAGGATCAGTGTGCCCTGCGTACGGGGTCCCGTGTTGTACCCCGTTCATTTCCCGCACCAAGTCCGTCCCCAGCACCCCCGGATGCCGCCCACAGCGTTCACTTCCCCCACCAAGTCCGTCCCGCGGGATGATGCATCTCGCGGGAACCTGCCCGATCACCGATCACCGACCAATCGCCACCAGCCACCAGCCACCGACCATCGACGAGGACGACATGACGAACCGACCCGACAAGCACGACCCCGCATCGGTCGCCTTCACGACGTGGGCGGTCCACGGCGGCAACCAGATCGACCCCGGCACCGGGGCCGTGCGCACTCCGATCGTCATGGCGAACTCGTACGCCCTGCCGGAGGACCCGGCGTCGATGGACTGGTCGTCCACCGACGCGTTGACTTACACCCGCAACGGCGGGGTCAACCAGGAGGCTCTGGAGCGCAAGCTGGCCGCGATGGAGGGCGCCGAGGCCGCCGCCTGCCTCGCCACGGGTGTCGCGGCGCTGCATGCGGTGTTCTTCACTCTCTTGAAGACCGGTGACCACGTCGTCGTCTCGAACGTGGCCTACGAGGCCGTATGGCGTCTGTTCACCGACCTGCTGCCCGCGCGGTACGGCATACAAGTCACCTTCGTCGACGTCGCGGATCTCGACGCGGTGCGCGCGGCCGTGCGCCCGAACACCAAACTCGTGCACGTGGAGGCGATCGCGAACCCGACGACGAAGGTCGCCGACGTCGCGGCCATCGCGAGCATTGCGCACAGCGCGGGGGCGCTCCTGTGCGTCGACAGCACCTTCACCCCACCGCCGCTGTACCGTCCGCTCTCCGACGGCGCCGACCTCGTCGTCCACTCGCTGACCAAGTACATCAACGGTCACGGTGACGCGATGGGTGGGGTGGTCGCCGGCCGCGCCGACCTGGTCGAGCGCATCCGGCACGACGCCGTCGTCGACGTCGGTGGAGTGATCTCGCCGTTCAACGCGTGGCTGATCATGCGAGGGTCCGTCACCCTCCCCCTGCGCCTGAAGCAGCACCTGGCATCGGCGGAGAGGGTCGCGCAGTGCCTGAGTGCCGATCCGCGCGTGGCGTTCGTCGCCTACCCGGGGCTGCCCTCCCATGCGCAGCACGACCTGGCGGCCCGTCAGTTCGGTGGACGCGGGTATGGCGCCATGATGGCCTTCGCGCTCGACGGCGACTCCGACACCCAGAACCGCTTCGTCGCCAACCTGCGGGTGATCACCTCTGCGGTGTCCCTGGGCCACGACGAGAGCCTCATCGTCCACTCCGGACCGCTCACCCGCGGAGGCAGCGAGGGCTACCCCGAGACGTTCCTCACCTACGGCCACCTGCGCCTTTCGGTCGGGCTCGAGGATGCCGACGACCTCGTCGCCGACCTGCAGGCCGCCCTCGATGCCACCGACCTCACCGGCTCACCGGTCCGCTCGTCGACGCGGCGGTAGAGCCAAGGAGTCGGTGTCGTCCAGCGAGTGGACGTCACCTGCGTGCTCAGCCCAGCGATTCTTTGCGGAATTCGTCGTAGGTGCCGGCTAGGTAGCGCACCAGCGAGGTCTGGAAGTCGGGGTTGGCGAAGAACAGATCGAAGAGCACCCCGTTCTTGTCGTGCCGGTCGATGAGCAGGTCCTTGACCTTCTGCTCGAGGACCATCTCGAACTGGCTGCGGTCGTTGTTCAGGGCGACCTCGCGCATCTCCTCATCCCCCTTGACGACGACCCACTGCTGGCCGACCCAGACCTTGTCGGCCTCGCCGAGGTCGGCGCCGTACTTGTCGTTCATCGCCGAGATCAGCGCCGACAGCTTGTCCAGCAGCGGCTCGGTCACCGCGCCCTTGCCCTCACCGGGTAGCGCCACCCCGGGCTCGTCGGAGCCCGTCAACGAGATCGCCGCCTCCGAGGTGACCGCGATCCGCAGGTGCGTCAGCTGCACCGACTTGCTGATCTGCGGCATTGGGCTGTTCTCCCCCGGCGGCAGCTCCAGCAGCAGCAGCCGGCCATAGAGGAACAGCCGTTCCCAGTCGGTGTCGGCCCAGGGCATGACCTGCGCGACGAAGGCGTACGCCCGGCAGAAGTGCTCCAACGTCCCCCGGAACGCATCCGCGGCATCCTCTGCCAGGGCAGCGAACCGCCCGACGGCCGGTTCGAGGTTGGCATAGAGCACCGACTGCAACGACGGGTCCTGCGACAGCAGCGCCGCGACGCTCGCCTCCATCTCCGGCAGGGAGAGCACCCCGGCGGCCATGAGGTCGTGCTCCATCGTCGCGAGCACGTTGGGTTCGGTCGGGGCGGCGAACGACTCCTCGTAGAACGGCTCGAATGCGGCCTTGATCTCCTCGGCCGAATTCGCGAAGTCCAGGACGAACGTGTCCTCCTTGCCCGGGTGGATCCGGTTGAGCCGCGAGAGGGTCTGCACCGCGGCCACCCCGGAGAGCTTCTTGTCGACATACATCGTGTGCAGCAGCGGCTCGTCGAACCCGGTCTGGTACTTCTCGGCGACAACGAGCACCTGGTACTCGCCCCCGTGGAACCTTGTGGGTAGCTGCCCCTCGGAGAAGCCGTTGATCGAGGCCTCCGTCACCGCCGCCGCCTCGGGTGCGTCCGGGTCGATCAGCGACCCCGAGAATGCCACCAACGTCCGCAGTGGCCGCTCACCCTGGTCGTAGCCCTTCTTCGCGATGTATGCCGCCAGCGCCGCGTGCGTGCGGACCGCGTGCAGCCGCGAGCGGGTCACCACCATCGCCTTGGCGCGCCCGTCGATCTTGCCCGCGCTCTTCTGCCGGAAGTGCTCGATGATCACCTCAGCCTTCGCGTCCAGCGCATAGGGGTGCAGGGAGGCGAACCGGGCCAGCGCCGCGCGACCCTTGCCCGACTCCATCTCCGGGTCGTTGCGCGGGTGAGTGTTGGCGAGCTTGTAGTACACGCCGTACGTCGTGTAGTTGGCCAGCACGTCGAGGATGAACCCCTCTGCGATGGCCTGGCGCATCGAGTACGTGTGGAAGGGCCGCTTGAGCCCATCGGCGCCGAGGTGCCCGAACGTGTCGAGGGTCTTGGGTTTCGGCGTCGCCGTGAACGCGAAGAACGACAGGTTCTGCTGCTTCCCCCGGTTGCGGGCGTTGGCCAGCAATGCCTCGTCCGCGGCATCCATCGAATCTTCGGATGCCGCCTGCTCGGCTTCCTCGGCCGCCGCCAGCGCCGCGTCGGTTCCGTCACCAGAGCCCAGGACCTTCTTCAGCTTCGCCACCGAGTCCCCGCTGGAGGACGAGTGCGCCTCATCGACGATGACCGCGAACCGGCGCCCGACGACCCCCTTCGCCGCGCACTCGGCGGCGGCCTTCGCGGCGAGCTCGGCGACGACGGGGAACTTCTGCAGCGTCGTGATGATGACCCGCGCAGCGTGCCCCTCGAGCGCTTCCTTGAGCTGGGTGGAGTTCTCGTCGATCCGCACGATCGTCCCCGGCGTGTGCTCCAACCCGGCGACGGTGTTCTGCAGCTGCCGGTCGAGGACCTTGCGGTCGGTGATGACGACGACCTTGTCGAAGATCGGCACATCATCGCCCCCGTGCAGGCGCGACAACGCATGGGCGGTCCACGCGATCGTGTTCGACTTGCCCGACCCCGCCGAGTGCTGCACCAGCCGGTCCACCCCGGCCCCGTCCCGGTAGGTTGCGGCCAGGATCGAGCGCACCGCGTGCCACTGGTGGAAGCGCGGGAACAACACCTTGTCACCCTCGACGTGGATGAACGACCCGAGCAGCTCCAGCCAGGCGTCGCGCTGCCACACCTGCTCCCACAGGTATGCCGTCTGGTAGCCCTTCCCCGCGGCCGGCGGGTTGCCGGCGGTGCCGGTGTTCCCCGCGCCGCCGCTGCCCTGGTCGAACGGCAGGAACACCGTGGCCTGCCCGGCGAGCCGGGTCGTCATCGCCACCCGGTGCGGGTCGAGCGCGAAGTGCACCAACGTCCGGGCCCGGAAGATCAGGTCGTTCGGGTTGCGGTCGCTGCGGTACTGCGCCATCGCGTGCTCGACGTTCTGGTGCGTCAACGGGTTCTTCAGCTCCGCGGTCGCGACCGGGATGCCGTTGACCACCAGGGTCAGGTCGAGCGAGTCGCCCGGGTTGGACTCGGAATGGTGCAGCTGCCGGACGATGCCGAGCCGGTTCGCGCCATACCTGCTTGTCTGCTCGTCGTTGAGGCCGCTGGCCGGCTTGAAGAAGCACAGCCGCACTCTCACGCCGGAATCCTTCACCGGGGCGCGCAGGACGCTGATCGTGCCGCGATGGTCGAGGGCCGCGACGACGACCTTGACGAACCTCTCCCGCGCCATCGCCTCACCCCCGTGACGGGTGACCAGTTGCTGCCACTGCTTCGGCTGCGAGGCCTGCACGAACGCGATGACCTCCTCCCCGAAGACCCCCGCCTTCCGGTCGTATGCCGCAGGCGCCAGTGAGTGCCAGCCGTGCCCGAGCAGGTGCGCCTCGATGTTCGCCTCGAACGCCGACTCGCGGGTGATGCTCATGATGTGCTCTCTCGGGGTCAGGTGCCGGGCGCCAAGGTGCGCGAGGTGGCGGCATCGACGAGGGTCGTGGCCGCCCGCAGAGCGCGCACGCGGTCGCTGCTGGAAATGAAGGTCGAGCCGTAGTGGGCCCCCGGCTTGAGACGGATCAGCTTGCTCAGTTCAGCCCCGAGCAGCTTGTCGGTGCGAGCGAGGACGCGGGCGGCGATGATCCGACGGTTGCGCGCGTCGGCTGTGGTGCCAGGACGTGAGCGTTCGCGGCTCATCGGCGCCGCCGAGTCTTCGGTGCCGGCTCGCGGAGCAGTGTGGTCAGCGATGGGCCGAGCAGACGGATCGCGTCATCACGCCAGGACTCGAAGAGCGGCTCGCGAGCCGTCTGTGCCCTCCGGAGATCGTCCACGGTGGTGTCGAGCCAGGACAGGTCGTTGCCGGTCCAGGAGTAGACACGCTCCTCGAGATCGGCGAGTTGTCCGTCCCAGAGGTGTTGCTGCTCCGCGCTCGAGAGGTCCGGTCTCACCACGAGGACATCGATGTCCGACGACGCGCCTGCCTCACCGCGAGCGACCGAACCGTAGAGCGAGGCGTGCAGCGGACGGATGCCCCACGAGCTGATCGCCTCGCTCAGGCGATCCCGAAGCTCCTGCGCAGCGCCCACCATGCTGAGCACAGATGGAGACAGCAGGTGCTCCCGGTTCAGCCGAAACAGTTTGGCTCGCCCGGCCGGCTCGACGGTGACCAACCCCTGAGCGACAAGGCGATTCAGTGCGCGCAGCGTCGACGGGTGGGTGTGTTCGCCGGCCAGCTCAGCCACCCGGCGCCCGGTGAGCGGCGTCTCGGTCTGGGCAAGGACCGTCAACGCCCCAGCATCGGCCTCCGGCAGGAGTGAGGCTAAGGGCGAGGAGAGGTTCACCGCTTCAGTATGGATCATAAATGATCCATATGGAACAGAATTGATCCATGGGTTTGACCCCGAAGACCCCCGCCTTGCGGTCGTATGCCGCAGGCGCCAGTGAGTGCCAGCCGTGCCCGAGCAGATGCGCCTCGATGTTCGCCTCGAACGCCGACTCACCCGTGATGCTCATGGGCCCATCATTCCGGCCGAGTGAGAACGCGCAGGAACTCGTGATTGACGAAGAGCACCGGCCCGAACCGGGCACCCGCGATGCCGACGGATGCCGCCCACGGGCCCTGTCATCTGTCGCCTCGCTTGACACGTGGGGGCAATATGTCAACTTTCCGGCCGGAACTTAACACGTTGCAGGACCGCCGGATCACGAGGGCAGATCCGTCGAGGCGGTCGTCACGTCGAGCTCACCCGTGACCGCAGCCGTGATCAACGACTGCTTGTACTCCTGCAGCAGAGCAACAGCCCATACGAGATTGTCTTGCTGGGTCCGAAGGGTGGAAAAGTGCCGATCGAGTTTCACACGGAGTTGTCGTTGGTCACTAAGTTCCGGGAAGACGCCAACCACCCTCTTGAGATTCGCAATCGAGATGCCGGGTAACCCTGCTCCCTTCACGAAGGCATCGACCTGCGCGACAACGCGTGGTTCCTTGAACATATAGTGGAGAAAGCCAGCATCAACTCGCGTGGAATCGGGCCGAATGATGATCAAACTGGAAGCCACGACGAACGGTCGGTCCTCATTGACAAGTGCTGTGCGCCCGACCGTACCGTCCTTGCTGAACAGCAAGTCACCCGAATGGGGCTGACAACCCTGCCTCTCCAGCACGCGGTAGCTGGCCTCAGTGGTCTTCAGGGATCCGTCGAAGTCGATGTCTCCAGCAGCGCTCACGTCGCGGGTGGAAACAAAGTCGAACTCACCTCCTTCGGTCTCAGGAGACACGTGCGCCCCGTCGGTAATACCTCTCGCCATCATCCAGATGGGTACGTCGGATACGTCGACGGAGCCAACTGCCTCAGCGACAAGGCTCGAACGGATCTCGTCCAAGGCAGTCAACTGTGACCTGCGCGACCCGATGATGTGGTCGATGCGGGCGACGCGGTCGTCGAGGAAGTCCGCGATCCGTCGCTGCTCCTCGAGTGAAGCATCCGGGATGCTCAAATTCGCGTACCGCTCAGCATTGAAATTCTGAATAGTGCTAGTGACCGCTTCGGCGTTGATCTGGTCCTGGGTCGGCTTCGATCGCAACGAGTACTGGAGGAAGCGTGGGTTGAAGCCCACCTGAGGTCTGAACCGGATAAGGAAGCCTGCGTATGTGCTGCCTGCCCCGGATGCGGGAACCAAGTACGACCGACCGATCGTTCCTGCTCGTGAGAGCAGCAAATCATTCTCATGCAGGACTTGAGCAGGCGGGATCGGTCCCCCGAGGAAGACCCCGTCTTCCTCTGATGTAAGCCCCTGCTCCGCTAGGTCGCTGGTGCGAAGCATGCGGACACCTGACGTTCGATATTCGTCAGGAGACACGTTCACGCCGTACTGCCCGGCGTCGACACAAGCGTCCTTGAGTCTCACAGGCCGAGTCCGCTCATCCATTGCTGGATCTGACCTTCGAGGGCCTTGATCTCCTGCGCGATCTCCTCGACGGGCCGCGGCGGGCTGTAGACGTAGAACTGCCTCGTGAAGGGGATCTCGAAGCCGACCTTCGTCTTGGCGTGGTCGACCCACGCGTCGGGCACGTAGGGCCGGATCTCGTTCTCCAGGTGGGCCTCCGCGGTCTCGACCAGCACCTGCTCGCGCTCCGGCTCACCGAGGGCGAACCAGCCCTCGGGCAGGGGCACGTTCTCCTGGTCGCGCAGATCCGGGTCGGGTTCGACCTTCCCGCCCCGGCCGGTGACGATCGGCGCGTCGGGGTCGGCAATGGCGCAGGCCTTGGCGAAGACCCTCTTCTGCGCGGTCGTCAGCTCGGCCACCTCGGCGAGCAGCGCCTTCTCGGTCTCGAAGCGTTGCCCGACCAGGGCGGCATACGCGGCATACGGCTCATCGGCGACCGCCTCGACGGTGACCTCCCAACGCCGGCGCATCGGGCGCTCGACGGTGACCCGCTGGAAGCCGAAGGTCTCGTTGGTGAGCACCTTCACCCGGGGGTCGTCGGCATACTCATCCCGCGCCCCGCCAAAGAGCCGGACGATCTCGTCGATCGCTGCCTGGGTGAGTTCCTTGCGCTTGTCCCCCAAGGACTTACGCATCTTCGTCCCGAGCTCGCGGGCGTCGACCAACGTGACCGTGCCGCGGTCAACGTCGGCCTTGGCGTTGGTCAGGATCCACACGTACGTGGAGATGCCCGTGTTGTAGAACATCTGGTCCGGCAGGGCGACGATGCCCTCGAGCCAGTCGTTCTCCAGGATCCAGCGGCGGATCTGCGACTCCCCCGACCCGGCCTGCCCGGAGAACAACGGCGAACCGGACAGCACGATCCCCACGCGCGACCCGGCCGGCCTCATGTGCGAGAGCATGTGCTGCAGGAACAGCAGCGACCCGTCGGAGACCCGCGGCAGACCGGCCCCCAAACCGCCCATTGAAGCCCTGCTTCGTGTGCTCGTCGCGGATCGGGGCGGCATACGCCTTCCAGTCCACCCCATAGGGCGGGTTCGCGAGGATGTAGTCGAACTTCTGCGTCGGGAAGGCGTCACCGGTGAGGCTGTTGCCGCTGCGCATCCGATCCGGGTCGGCGCCCTGCATCATCAGGTCGGACTGGGCGATCGCCCAGGTCTCGTCGTTGAGCTCCTGACCGAAAACGTTGACGATCGCGGCCGGGTTGAGCTCCTTGATGTGGTGCAGCGCCGTCATGAGCATCCCGCCCGTGCCCGCGGCCGGATCGTAGACGGTGCGCACCGGCTTGGGGTTGTCGGTCAACTCCTGGGCGTTCGATCCGGAGACGAGCAGGTTGACCATGAGGCTGATGACCTCGCGCGGGGTGTAGTGCTCCCCGGCGGTCTCGTTGCTCATCTCGGAGAACTTCCGCAGCAGCTCCTCGAAGATGTAGCCCATCGCCTCGTTGCTCACCACCGACGGGCGAAGATCGAGGTCGGCGAAGTCCGCGACGACGGCATACAGGATGCCGGCCCGGTCGAGCCGATCGATCCTGGGGTCGAAGTCGTAGGCCTCCATGACGGCATACGCCTCGGGGGAGAGCTTGCGGATGTAGGCGCGCAGGTTCTCCGCCAACGCCTTGTCATCGCCCAGCAGGGTCGCGAATGTCAACGGCGAGGTGTTGTAGAACCGATGGCCCGACGCCTTCTTCAGCAGTGCCGTCTGGCCCTCGCCGATCGTGCCCATGCCCTTGGCGGCATCCAGGACCGCCTGCTTCGTCGGCGCGAGCACGGCATCCATCCGGCGCAGGACGAGCAGCGGGAGCATGACCGAGCCGTACTCGTGCTGCTTGAACGTCCCGCGCAGCTTGTCGGCGACCTTCCACACGAAGGCGACCTTGTCCGCGAACCCGATCGGTGCCACCGCGTGAGCCTCCTCGTCCCTGTGCTCGCCCCAACCTAGCGGGGGCACGCGCAGCCGCAGCCGGCGCATCGCGTTGGGATCGCTACCGGTCAAAGACCAGGCGACGGCTCCCCGGCGCGAGCCAGGGGAGAGTCCGTATGCCGGCACGGGCCCGAGCGCTTTCGCGGCTCTCCCCAGATGCGGGTTCCTACTCCTCGATGGGGATGACCCTCCCTGGCCACCACCAGCGCGTAGCGCTCTGCGGGCGGGAAGGGATCGGGCTGCGAAGCGCGCTACTCCCCGATGGAGGGCAGGGCCTCGGCGATGAGGTCGTTGTCCAGGTCGTTCCTGGTCTTGCCCTCGACGACGGTCGCGATGTTCTTCGCTGCCTGCGCTGCGTCCCAGAGGTGGGCGCCGGCCTTAGGCTGCATACACATCCTGCGCCGTCTCGAACGCGGACGCCTTGAAGAAGGGATTCTTCACCGACCGGGCCATCACGAGGTCGACGTCGCGGCCGAGGATGCGCGCCAACTCGGCCTTGAAGTCCAGGTAGTCACTGAGCAGATCATCGCGGCCAGGCAGGAAATCGACAAGGAAGTCCACGTCGCTGGTCGCCGGGTCGAAGGCGTGGACCAAGTTGCTCAACGAGCGGTGACCCGGTCCTTCCAGTAACCCGGACGACGCTTGGAATGGGCCACCGCGACGATGACGATGACCGCGCCTCGCGCGAAGTACACGACTCGGTAAGGGAACATTTCGACTCCCTTGGACCTCACCGTTGGCTCTCGATCCCAGGCGGGCCATTTCGCCCAACTCTCCGGAGACTCACAAGCGGCATCGATGGCCCCGCGGACCGCATCCGCAAACCGACCACCAACGCCGAACTCGCGGTCGTCGTGCCAGTCGACGTCTGCGTCGAACTCGGCTTGGGCTTCTGGGTGGAACTCGAAGCCAAGCGTCATGTGTTCAGTTGCGCCTGCCGTGCTTCTCGTCGCTCGGCGATCTGGGCGAAAACCTCATCGCCCGGGATGGTCCGCACCCTGCCGGTAACAATGTCATCCACCCGGGACGTGATCTCAGAAGACCACGCTGCCTCAACCGCGTCGTCGTCAGCGACCTCGATTGAGTCGAGTAGCCGCAGGGCAACGTCCTTGCGCACCGAAGGAGGGAGGGCAAGCCCCGCCTCGTAGAACTCCGATGCGCTCACCGACATGGCCTCAGTCTACTGCTCATCCGGTTGCAGTCACTGGTCGTTGACGAAGGCGCGTGCCGCAGTCATCGCGTCACGCGCGCCACCGTCACGGATCGCCTCGGCCGGAGACTCGTCGTCACGTTGGTGGTTCAAGCCCATGAACCACGCTCGGACCGGCGCGGAATCCTCGACTTGCTGGACGAAGCGAAAGACCTGGTAAGCCGCTCGCAGCCGCGTCTCGGTCCCCCTCTCTAATGAGGGGAGCAGGGCCACTCTTTGATCTGTCAGGCTGGGGTGAGGCACCGGGAGAACGACCGACGGCTTACCGTCGGGCGCGGCGGCTGGGTGAAGAATGGCGACCGCTGGCCGGTGGTCCGCGACGTCGACGACAGAACGACGAGGACGAGCAGCAGCACCACGGCGTCGGCTACCGCCACAGCGCGTACCACTCGGCAGGGCGGGAAGGGATCGGGCTGCGGTTGGTAGAGCAACTGTGCAGCCAGGCCATGCGCCAAGGCGAGGATCGCCCATGCCACGGCATCCGCATCGATGCCGGGAGCGATCCCTCCCTCGGCGTGGGCGCGGCGGACCAGTGATGCGAGCAAGCCGCGGATGGCACACAGGTCGAACACCTGCCGGTGGAGTACCTTCTCGCTAGAGTTGCCTTAACAGATGGTCGCGTACGGCACGACCGCGATCCGCACCCACGTCGACGTCGACCTGGGGCTCGGGCTGCGCGGCATCGAGGTCGTCCGCGAGGCAGCCGCCGGCTACGGCGACGCCCTGGCGGTGCAGATCGTCGCGTTCCCGCAAGATGGTGTGCTGCGTCGACCCGGAGTGCTCAACCTGCTCGCACAGGCCGCCCGCTCCGGCGTCGAGTACATCGGCGGTCTGGATCCCGCCACGATCGACCGCGACCCGGTCGGCCAGGTCGACGCCGTGCTGGCGCTGGCCGCCGAATACGGGGTCGGCGTCGACATTCACCTGCATGACCCCGCCGAACTCGGTGCCTTCCAGATCGAGTTGATCCTCGACAGGGTCGAGACCCTGGGCCTGCACGGACGTGTCAACATCCCACACGGCTTCGCCGTCGCGGCACTCGAACCGACCCGCCGCACCGATCTGCTCGCCCGCATGGGTGCACTCGGCGTCACGATGACCACAGTCGCACCGTTGAGACTCCCGCAACTCCCCTTGCGAGAGCTGGATGCCGCGGACGTGCGCTTCGGGTTCGGCACCGACGGCATCCGCGACCTGTGGAGTCCCTACGGCACCGGCGACGCCCTCGGCATCGCGTGGCAGTATGCGCGCGCATCGAGCCTGGTCACCGACGACGACCTGCACCGCGTGGTCGAGATCCTCTGCGGCACCTCCGCCACCCTCGTCGGGCTCGATCAGAACGCGCTACGCGTCGGCGACCGCGCCGACATCGTGCTGATGGATGCCGAGAACCCGATGGACGCCCTCGTGCGCACCCCGCCGCGCCAGGTGGTCATCGGCAACGGGCGCGTGCTCGTGGGGTGAGGTTGCCCAGATGCCCACCGAGCGTGACCCGCCCCGCCACGGCATCCGCAAGGGCTCTGGGCCGCCCACTCGCCGGCGACCCGCGGCATCGGTCCCATGCCATATGTGTATGGCGTATGATGGCGCCATGGTCCGGACCACGATCTACCTGCCCGACGACCTCAAGGCCGCCCTCGAGGCGCGCGCCGAGGCCGACGGGCGAACCGAGGCCGACATCATTCGGGAGGCCTTGGCCGAGAAGTTGTGCGGCTCGGGCAAGACCGCGCGGCAGATCCGGTTCGGGCTCTTCGACAGCGGCACCGCCAGCACGTCGAGCGAGGTCGACGACGTGCTGGCGGCGACCGGATTCGGCGTCGCGTGACCCTGATCGCCGACACGGGGGCGATCTACGCCTGCTACGACCGCTCCGATGCCCACCACGCCGCTGTCAAGGCGTTTCTCGGCGAGTTCGACGAGAAACTCTGGGTGCCCGCCCTGGTTCTGGCCGAGCTCGACCACCTGGTCGGCGTCCGCCTCGGCGAGCAGGCACGTGCCGCGGTGATGGCCGACGTCCTGGAGACGATGACGGTCATCCCGTTCGGCCACGCCGTCGCCGTGCGCGCGGCGAGTGTGGCCGGGGTGTACGGGGAGTTCCCCCTCGGCCTCACCGATGCCACGCTCGTGGTCCACGCCCAGGATTTCCGCACACGAGACCTGTTCACGGTGGACCAACGCCACTTCCGCGCCATCCGGCCCCTGTGGGGCGGCGACAGCTTCCGCCTCATTCCCTTCGACGCATAGGGGTGTCGGGCAGTCCCGGACGATGCGCCGAAGAGTCAGGCGCTCAGGATGCTTCCGATCACGGTTTCCAGCCGTTCGCGCACGGCGTGCTCGGGCTGCGGTTGGTAGAGCAGCTGTGCCGCCAGGCCCTGCGCCAAGGCGAAGATCGCCCATGCCACGGCATCCGCATCGATGCCGGGAGCGATCTCGCCCTCGGTGACGGCGCGGCGGACCAGTGATGCGAGCAGGCCGCGGATCTCGTCGTCGCTCGCGGCGATGGCCGCGGCGATCTGCGGGTCGGTGAGGGCGTACTGAGCGAATGCGTCGCCCTGCCGCTGCACCTGGATTCGGGTGTCATCCAGCGGCAGGATGCCGACCAGCAGTTCCACCAGCCATCCGCGCAGCGTGGGACGGCCGGGCTCGCCGGCGGGCACGGGTGCCTCGCGGGCCCGCAATCGCGCGAACGCGGCAGACAGCATCCGCTCCTTGGAGGGGAACGCCTTCTGCACAGCCCCCAGCGACCACCCCGACTCGGCCGCCACCGAGCGGAACGACAGCCCCGCCATCCCCTCCCGCGCGATGATGCCCAGCGCGGCGTCGGCGAACTCGATCTGACGGTCGGTCAGACCGGTCAGGTCGGGCGTCATCGTGCTCCTCGTTCGACGCGGCGCCACAGGACGATGGCATACACCACCATGATGACGCACGCGATGCCGATGCCGATGAGGGCTGCGGGGGCGGCGGAGTTGCCGCCGAGGTAGTTCGCGAAATCCCACATCGCGTGCCAGGCGATCGACGGCCACAGGCTGCCGGTCAGCACCACCAGCTCGGCCGCGACGAACCCGAACAGCACGGCGAACACCAGCTGCAGCAGTGAGGCACCCAGGTCCTGTCCGCTCGCGAGGTTGGCCAGGTGCAGGATGCCGAACAGCGCGGCGCTACCGATGATGGCCGTGCGGGCATCGCGGCCGCGCAGGATCGCCAGCACGACGCCGCGGAACCAGACCTCCTCGTTCACGGCGACCGCGACGGTCAGTGCGGCATACGCCGCGATCACCGGGCCCGGGACGTGGACACCTTGAGTGACCAGTGCGAGCAGCACCGTGACAGGCAGCGGCACGAACCACCAGACCTCCTTTGCTGCGCGCGCGCTGCGGAAGCCGTACTCAGAGAACCTCGGCGGCGAGACCCGCATGACGATCACGCCGATGATCGCCGAGAGCGCGGCGCCGGCTGCGATCACCACAGCGGATGCGGCGTCGTCGAAGCGCTGGAACTGGCCGGCGGCGGATGCCGCGCCCGTGAGCACGACGGGGACGAGAGCGAAGCCGATCGCCGCCCACCAGCGATGCGCAATCCACCACACCGCCGGTCGCCGGGCGCGGATCTCCGCGTCGCCCATGATCGCCTCCTTCAAGAATACGCCTGTATTCGTTTCAATGTGAAGAATACGCCCGTATCCGGCGGATGTCCAGGCGGCCACTCTCCCCTCCCGCTCACCCCGACGACGCCCTCGGGCCGCTCGCTCGCTGCGCCGACCGGGGCCCCAGGCACAGACAAGGCCCGAACCTCGGTCAACGTGTCCGTTGGCAAGGGTTCGAGCCTTGTGCGTGCGGTGGAGCTGAGGGGATTCGAACCCCTGACCTTCTCATTGCGAAGGTGCGCCTTGCTGCCGCCTGCCACGCCTGCGACCGCTTCCGCGCGTTGCACTGCTTGCCCTGACAATCTCGAATCTCAAGCTCGGGGGCCACCGGGGGGGCCACGGCCGGACGGCGGGATCCGCGGGCGGGCCGACTTCCGGTTTGGCCCCACACCTCACCGCAAGGGCAGGCGACGGACGCGAATCCGGTCGTCCGTCAGCACCACCACCGCACCGGCGACCAGATCGTCCGCCACCTCGTCCAGATTGGCGAGCAGGGTTGCTGCGCGATGCCGGGGACTGCGGTTCCCCTGACGCAGCAGAACGAGACTGGGCAGCGACGCTCCGGAACTCGCGAGGATTTCACCGAAGTCGGTGTCGGCGGAGACGAGAACCCTGCCCTCGCTCCTCGCGAGTTCGAGAACCTCGTGATCGACGCGACCGGCGAGGCCGCGATCATCGACATGGACCACGTCGTGGCCAGCTCCCGCCAGGAGCGGGACGACCCGTGCACTGATGCACTCGTCGATCAGGAGCTTCACGCAGGAGTCCGCAGCGGGAGCTGACGCTCCGCCACTGCGGCAGCGGCGAACTGGAGAGCGGCCCGGACGTCCTCGGCAGTGAGTTGCGGGTAGTCGTCGACGACACCCTCGACGGTGTAGCCCTCGGCCATCAGACCGACGATCGTCGCCACCGGGATCCGAGTGCCGCGCACGCAGGGCACACCGCCCATGATGCGGTGGTCGGCGATGATCCGGTCGTCGAACATGCCTCGAGTCTAAGCCGTCAACCTCGCGCCCGCCCCCTCTCATGTCGGAGCGGCGTCCACACTCCGTCCTCGACGGGCCCGTGCGCGTCTCATTTCGGGTGAGCACGGTGTGACCGCAGACCAGTACAAGCACAGCGCACCTGTGCAATCAGGGAAACCCGGGCAACGTCACGCCGCCGAGCATGTGAGCGTCTCACTCGCGTTGCACAGGTTGCGGGGCACTCAAGGGGGGCACGGGTTACATGAAGAAACCGGGTCTGATCTGCGTCTCCGCAGTTCAGACCCGGTTTTTCGGTGGACCTCCGTAGAGAGTTTGAGAACCCCTGCCCACCGCTGAAAACTTTGTCTTTGCGCAGGTCGCGGGGCTTCTACGACCACGACCGACGCTCCTCGGAGCCTACCGTTTCCGATTCCAGGGGTCGGGTGGTGCGATCACTTGGGATGGCTCAAACCCTGCTGCGCCCGGAGCAGGTCGACGATCTGGTGGCTCAGTACCGGGAGGGCGCGACGCTCGTCGAGCTGGCATCCATCTTCGGAGTGAACCGCCGGACGGTAGCCATGCACCTCAGCCGGCGGGAGGTGACGATTCGTCGTGGTCGGTTCGATCCTTCCCGCATCCATGAAGCAGCCGACCTCTACCTCAGCGGGTTGACGCTGGTAGAGGTCGGCATGAGGGTCGGCGTGGGGCCTCAGGCGGTCCGGCAAGCACTCGCTTCCCATGGTGTCGTGATCCGGCCTGGCGGAGGGCGTCGTTCGCGAATCACGGCATCCGCTGCCGTCGGCGGTTGAACCTAGGAATGAAGAACTGGCACACGACTGTCTGCTTCGGCGACCGCCTCGCTGCGCTGGTGCCGACGGATCACGGCCTCACGCAGGCGTGCACGGATGAACAGAACGACGCTCACGGGTCCCATGATGACGAACTTCAGTGCGTTCCAGCAGGCCCACAGCACGATGAGGTGGAGCCAGCCGGGACCGCCATCGGCTGCCGCGTCAGAGCAGACGCTGGCGATCAGGAGGTATGGCAGTGCGACCAGCATCGCGGGTGTTCCCCACTTGAGTCCGCGACGGGTGCGGATGGCAGCGAGGAGGCGGTTGCTCGGCATGTAGCGGTGCAAGTAGTCGCGGGTGCGAACGCTGAGCGTCCAGAGAAGGCGGAACATGGCTGACCTCTCGTCACACGTGTTACTCCGTCGAGGAGACAGAACGTGTGTGAGTGCCCGAAGGCCGTCCCGGAGGACCCGCAATATGAGGAGAACCTGCCTCGTCATCCACTGTACGCCGGGGTTGGCGTTCAGGGAACCCTCCGCGTTGACTCATGGAAAACCTCCGCGTAGATCGATACGTTGCCTCATCTGAAAACCTCCGCGTGGCGGTGTGTCGTCATGGTGGCCGGTCCGGGGTCGGTCTACGCCCGGACGATGGGTTTGACGATGAGTGAGCGCCAGGCAGTGACCAAGGCGAAGGCGACCGCGTATGCGCGGGCTTCGCGTGCGCGGAAGACGCAGCTTCTGGACGAGCTGGTCGAGCTGACCGGCTGGCATCGTGACTACGCGCGGGCGGCGCTGCGTGACGCGTTGAAGCCGAAGCCGGTCAGGTCCCGGGCGTGTCGGGGTCCGACGTACGGGCCGCGGATCATGATCGCGCTGGTCAGGTGCTGGGCGGTGCTGCGGGCTCCGGCAGGAAAGCGCCTGGCACCGATGCTGCCGGTGCTGGTGCCGATCCTGCGCCGGGACGGGGAGATCGACCTGACCGATGACGAGGCTGAGCTGTTGTGCCGCATCAGCGCGGCGACCATCGACCGGCGGCTGGCCGGCGAGCGGGCCAGGTTGATGCCGCGGGGCCGCTCGCACACCAAGCCGGGCAGCTTGTTGAAGTCGCAGATCCCGGTCCGGACCTGGGCCGACTGGGACGACGCGGTGCCCGGGTTCGTCGAGATCGACCTGGTCGCCCACGAGGGTGGCAACAGCAGCGGGGAGTTCTGCTCCACCTTGACCGTGACCGACATCGCGACCGGGTGGACGGTCAACCGGTCGGTGCGCAACAAGGCCCAGAAGTGGGTCTTCGAGGCGCTGCAGCACGTCGTGGACGTCTTCCCGTTCCCGATCCGCGGGATCGACTCGGACAACGGATCAGAGTTCATCAACGAGCAGCTGCTGCGCTGGTGCACCGAGCAGCAGGTGACGTTCACCCGGTCCCGTCCGGGGAACAGCAACGACGGCGCTCACGTGGAGCAGAAGAACTGGGCGCGGGTCCGTGAGCTGGTCGGCTACTACCGCTACGACACCGTC
Source organism: Phycicoccus sp. (assembly GCA_039812375.1). GTDB lineage: Bacteria > Actinomycetota > Actinomycetes > Actinomycetales > Dermatophilaceae > JAGOME01. The sequence goes on from JBDIAO010000041.1 coordinate 20,781, forward strand.
GGCGAGCTGGCCAAGCTCAACGAGATCTGGGACCTCGACGCGGTCTTCGCCAACTACTTCCTGCCCCAGCAGAAGCTGATCTTCAAGCAGCGCCACGGCGCGAAGGTCACCAAACGCTACGACACCGCGACCACCCACACCAGCGAGTCGTCGCCCACGACGCCGTCCGCGCCAGACCGAAGATCACCATGCACGCTGAGTTCAAACGACTCAAGCCCGCCGCACTGTCCCGGCAGATCCTGGCCCTGACCGGCCAGCTCGAGACCCTCGCCCAGGCCAAGAAGGCACCCCGGACCAAGCCCCCGATCCACCGCCTGGAACCAGACCGGCGGGCGGAGGAAACCAAATGAGGCAACGTCATGACCTTGCCGGAGGTATTGACATGAGGCAACAGGCCCTCCCGCGTCGCCGCGTGCACCTCACTGTAGGAGTGAGAGGAGACGACGATGACGATCTTGAGCCAGGTAGTCCAGGACGAGCGCACGGCGCGGATGGCGCTTTCGATGCTTGTTGAACCGGACGATGCCGTGACTGGTCGCCTCTTGTGCGAGCTCGGTGCGATTGAGCTGTTTCGGCTCGTCGAGGGTGAAGGCGCGGTGCCGGGACTCAGTACCGTTGACGCTCAGGTGTGGCGTGCCCAGTTCCAGCGCTCAGATGCTCGGACACTTGAGCAGAACATCGTCGGAGCAGAGCGCGCCGGTATCAACACGTTGATTCCCGGCGACAAAGAATGGCCTTCCGCGCTCGACGATCTTGGCGACCGGCGGCCGTACGTCCTCTGGACTCGTGGCACGGCATCGTTCCTCGCGCGACTGCTCAACGATCTCGTCACGATCACCGGCGCGAGGGCCTCGACCTCCTACGGCGAGCATGTGGCCGGGCAGCTTGCCTCCGACCTCGCCAGCGCTGAGCGGATCGTCGTGGCCGGCGGTGCGTACGGCATCGAAGGCGCTGCCCACCGAGCGGCCCTCACGTCAGGCGGCGACACGATCGCTGTCATGGCGAACGGCGTGGACCGCATGTACCCGATGGGTCACCGTGAACTGCTTGAGCGGGTGGCAGGCCTCGGTCTCCTTGTCAGTGAGGTTCCGCCGGGTGCGGTGCCGACGCGCCATCGCTTCCTTGCTCGGACGCGGCTCATGGCTGCGCTCTCCGCATCGACCGTCGTTGTCGAAGCCGGCGCTCGATCTGGATCGATGACTGTCGCCCGGCGTGCGCACGAACTCGGGCGCGCCGTCGGAGCTGTTCCCGGCCCAGTGACCAGTGCGACGAGTACCGGGCCACACCAACTCCTGCGAGATGGTGCGTCACTGATCGTGGATGTCGCGGACCTTCTCACTCCACGCGGACGTGACAGCGCAAACGCGATCCGCGAATCTGTGGCTTCCCGCGATTCAGGGCGGGCGTCAACAGCCACGAAGTCGATGAATACCCGCGCCCTGTAGCTGTCTGCGAGCCACTTCCACACCGATCCGCCGCTCAGGCGGCGATGTACGGCGAGCGCGCTGCTTTCGCCTTCTCCCAGTCTTCCTGCACTTCGTTCACAGTCGGCTTGGTGCTCATGTACTCGGCGGCGTGTGAGTGTTCGGTGATCCGTTCGCAAGCACGATCGAAGAGGGGATCAATGACTGCGATGGCAGCATCGAGCCGAGAACTGTCGATCTTCGACAGGTGGGTCATCATGATGTTCTTGCGATATCAGAGGAAGTCGTCGAGGCTAGGGTCGTCGTCCAAAAGTCGCAGCGTCGCGGAGTCAGTCATGGCGTTGGCACCTCGCTGGTCAGCCGCTTCACGGCGTCGAGTTGACGATGGACATAAGAGAAGAGGGAGAAGGCGTCGTAGAAGTCAGCGAGCTCTTCGTCAATCAGTATCCTGCTGGAGTGCGCGCGCGGGTTTCGAAAGTGCCCGTGGATGCCTACCAGCAGGTGCTTGAATCCTCGGTGCGCACTGACCTCGGAATCCGATCCGTGACCATTGATCGACCAGATCGGACGCTCACGGTTGGTGCCGAACACCCCGTCGTAGAGCGCTGCGCCGTCGCCAGCGAGTCCTGTTATCGCCCGGACCCTGGCCGGGATGCTCTTCGACGCCTCAGACATCGCGTGGAACAGCGAGCGATTGACCAGTTCCTCATCGCAATATCTGAGCAGTTCAGAGTGACAGCCGCGACGTTTCATCTCGGTCTGAAGACGCCCCGCGAGTGCTGCCCCTTCCTCGATCGTGGATGCTTTCTTCCCCGTCACGAGCTTGCCGGTCTCGTTGATCGAATAGCCGTAGAAGACGAGGAACTCATTGAGCTGATCACGCAGATCGTTGAATCGGTTTGGCTGAGTCACGTACCTGCCTGGACTCATGGCCCTGGCGATGAAGGCACCGACAACGTTGCCTGCCTGCTGTCGGGCCTGAACATTGTGCAGAGTGACGTACAGACTCTCGCGCTTGTTCGCACCAGTCTCCCGCTGATCGACTCGAACCATGCGAAGCAGGGAATCGATCTCTGAGCCCGTAAGGCCCGGAAAGTCCGTCTGCGCGAGCACATCGGACACGCCCTTGACCATCTCCGTGGGGAACGGCGGTATCTTCTTGGGTCTCTGAGTGGTGGTGGTCACCGAGCATCCCTGTTCTCAGGCGACCGACCAGAGTACCGCGCCTAGTGAGTAGTTGTCATGACACCTCAATCGTCCCATGCTCCTCCGGCTCGTCGGAGGCGACGCACCGGCACTGAGCAAGCCCATCGGCCTTCGATGGTCGGGACTCGAAGGCCGATGGGTCAGAGGGCCCTTGTGGCACTGCGCTGCATGGAAGCGATAGAGGCGATCGTGCTCTCCACGCCCCCAACTTGTCTGCGCGTTCCTTCGTAGGCGGATCGCGCTCGCGCAGCGTCGATCTTCTGCGCGGCGGACTCGGGTGGGGCGCCGAGGGGTGAGTCGTCGGTGATGCGGTAGCGGTCTCGGTAGGCGGCGATCACGCGGGCGGCCTTGCGCCAGGTTGCGGCTCGCCGCCTATCGGCGGGCGCTGCTCCAAGAGCGTTTGTCCACGGTGCGCTATCCGTCAGCGCAGCTTCGAGTACAGCGTCGGCGCGTGCCTCGATCAGTTCCTCACGCTCGTCGAGAGCCGCGCGCATCTCAACGTCGATGACGCCACGCGCCGATGGGATGAGGCCAGCGATAAGTCGTGATGGCCTGCGAGTTCGACCCGAGCCCGCCGGTCCGGCGGTCGCCCGTTCGACGCGGTAGTGGAGGACGGCAGCGATATCGTCGGCGTCGCCGAATCCGCGCGCTGCGACGAGGCGCGGCAAGAGCGTATCGAGGTTGTGGTGGTTGGCTTCGGCCCGGCGAAGTCCAGCTGAGAGCGGGCCGAACGCTTCGGACTCGATGGCATACTCGGCCTGGTCGTCGGTGAGCCCGGAGCTGCGGATGAGGGTTGCCCAGCGATCGTGTTGGGCGGCGGCGGCGATGGTCTCGTACTCGGCGGCGAGCTGAGCGATCGAGCCCCACTGTTCCTGTTCGGCGACGATGGTCTCGTGTGCTGAGAGCTCGGCGCCGCTGTGCTGCAGAACGCCGTAGAGCACGCTTCGCGCGGTGGCGTGCGGGTCGTCGGCGGGGTGCGGCTGGGCGTGGTCGTCGGCGCGGTCGAGGGTCACATAGGCATGGTTCGCGTGCCGTCCTCGGGTCATCGCAACGTAGAAGGTCTCCTTCGTCGAGGTCGGTTCGACCAGTACGTGTGCGGTGTCGGTCGTGATGCCCTGGGCACGGAAGGCGGTGACTGCGTAGCCGAGATCGACATGCTCGGCCACGTACGAGGCCGGAATCACGATGGTGCCACCGAACCTGCGCCCTCGCTTCCGAACCTTGATGGTGCCGTCCTCCCTGACCGCGGTGCCAGCACCGA
>JBDIAO010000042.1:0-24491 GCA_039812375.1 Phycicoccus sp.
TCGAATACGGGCGGGCGGTGACGACCCGCCAGATCGCCGAGGCAGCCGATATCGCCGAGGGGACCATCTTCCGGGTCTTCGAGACCAAGGACGAGGTCATCGACGCGGTCGTCGACGCCACCTTCGACATGGAGCCCTATCTGCGGGCGCTTGAGCAGGTCGACGCTGGTGGGTCCATCGACGATGTCCTCACCCGGATCGCCCAGCTCATGATCGACCGGTTCGCCAACGTCTTCCGACTCATGAGTGTCCTGCGTCTGGGCGGCCCGGGGGCCCACCGGCACCCTCAGGGCTGGCAGGACCGGGTCGCCGCTGCCCATCAGGACTTGCTCGCCCCGCATGCCGGCGAGTTGCGGATCCCGCCTGCGGATCTCATGCGCTACGTCCGGATGCTCGCCTTCTCCGGATGCAACCCGCACGTCACGGCAGGTGCGGTGCTGACTGCCCCCGAGATCGTCGACCTCGTCCTCGACGGGGCCCGAAAGGACAGCTGAATGCTCTGGAAGCTCATCCGCAGCCATCTGCACCCGTATGCCGGTGCCGTCACCGCCGTCGTCGTGCTCCAACTCGTGGCGACCCTGAGCAGCCTCTACCTGCCGTCACTCAACGGGGAGATCATCGACCAGGGCGTGGCCAAAGGTGACACCGGCTTCATCATGCGCACCGGGGCGGTCATGCTCGCGGTCTCGATCGTCAACATCGTGGCCACCATCGGCGTGGCGCGTGGCGCGTCGGCCACCTCGGCAGGCACGGCGCGGGACCTTCGGGCGGGGGTGTTCCAGCGGGTCGGTGACTTCTCCGCCCAGGAGATGTCCCGCTTCGGTGCGCCGACGCTGATCTCACGCAGCACCAACGATGTCCAGCAGGTCCAGCTGGTCCTCAACATGGGCCTGATGTTCATGGTGTCCATCCCGATCATGATGGTCGGCGGCATCGTCATGGCCCTGCGCGAAGATGTCGGGCTCTCCTGGCTCGTCGCGGTCGCAGTGCCGCTGCTGGGGATCATCGTCGGCTCCGTCGTGGTCCGGATGCTGCCGTGGTTCCGGGCGATGCAACAGTCGGTGGACACGGTCAACCGGATCCTGCGGGAGCAGATCACCGGGATTCGGGTGGTCCGGGCGTTTGTTCGAGAGCGCTTCGAGGAGAAGCGCTTCGACGATGCCAATGTGACCTACACCGGCACCGCGCTGGCGGTTGGGAAGCTGTTCGCGCTGGTCTTCCCGCTCGTGATGCTCGTCTTCAACGGCGCTACGGTCGCGGTGCTCTGGTTCGGCGCTCGCCGGGTGGATGCCGGCGAGATGCAGGTCGGGGCGTTGACCGCGTTCATGACCTATCTCGTCCAGATCCTCATGTCGGTGATGTTCGGCGTGATGATGTCGATGATGATCCCGCGAGCAGCGGTGTCGGCAGGCCGGATCACCGAGGTCATCCAGACGCAGGCGAGCGTGCGGGACCCGGCCAACCCGCGCTCTCTCGTCGCGACCACGCGCACCCGAGCAGGTGGCACGGCATACCCGATCGACGGCGAGAGCGTCACCGACGCGGGCCCGAGACCCCGGTTCGACGTCGAGTTGCGTGAGGTCGACTTCCGCTACCCGGGAGCCGAGGAGCCGGTCCTGCACGGAATCTCCTTCCTTGCCCAACCCGGTCAGGTCACCGCGATCGTCGGGTCGACCGGATCGGGGAAGACGACCTTGGTCGACCTGGTGCCGCGGCTCTACGACGTCACCTCCGGCTCGGTCCTCGTCGGCGGGACCGACATCCGCGAGGTCGCCCTCGACGAGCTCTGGTCGCACATCGGGCTGGTCCCGCAGAAGCCGTTCCTGTTCAGCGGGACGGTGGCGAGCAATCTGCGCTTCGGTGACCCGGATGCCTCCGACGAGGACCTGTGGGCCGCGCTGCGGGCCGCCCAAGCCGAGGACTTCGTCCGTGCCATGCCCGACGGGCTCGACGCCCCGATCGCCCAGGGCGGGACCAACGTCTCCGGCGGGCAGCGCCAGCGTCTGGCCATCGCCCGGGCCCTGGTGCGCCGTCCGTCGATCTACCTCTTCGACGACTCCTTCTCGGCGCTCGACCTCGCCACCGACGCCCGGTTGCGGGCAGCGTTGCGGCCGTGGACCCGCGACGCGGTGGTCCTCCTGGTCGCCCAGCGGATCTCGACCATCCTCGACGCCGACCGCATCGTCGTCCTCGACAGCGGCCGGGTCGTCGGCAGCGGGCGTCACGCCGAGCTCCTGGAGACGTGCCCGACGTATGCCGAGATCGTTGCGTCTCAGGCCGTTCGGGAGGAGGCAGCATGAGTGATCGGATCCTCACCGCCGAGGAGAAGGCGGCCGCCGAGCGGCGGGGGCCCACCGGCGGCGCGCGCCGTCACGGCCCACCGCACATGACTGTGGGCCAGCCGAGTGAGAAGTCGCAGAACTTCCTGCCCTCGGCCAAACGGCTCCTGGGCCTGATGCGGCCCGACGCAGTCGCCGTGGTGACCGCGATCGCCTTCGCCATCGTCTCCACCGTGCTCTCCGCGCTCGGCCCGAAGATCCTCGGGCGGGCGACGGACTACATCTTCGCCGGGTTGTTCAGCAAGCAGATCCCGGCCGGGGTCACCCAAGAGCAGGCGGTGCAGGGGTTGCGTCAGGCCGGGCAGGGCCGGCTCGCCGACATGCTCGCCGCGATGCAGCACGTCCGCCCCGGTGAGGGCGTGGATTTCACCGCAGTTCGCAACGTCCTGCTGCTGGCACTGGGGCTGTATGTGGTGGCGAGTGTGCTGTCCTTCATCCAGGCGCGGATCATCGTCGTCGTCGTCAACGCGGCGGTCTACCGACTGCGCCGGGACGTGGAGGCCAAACTCGCCCGGCTGCCGTTGTCCTACTTCGACTCGCAGCCGCGCGGGGAGCTGCTCTCCCGGGTGACCAACGACATCGACAACATCGCCCAGAGCTTGCAGCAGACCCTCTCCCAGCTGCTGTCCTCTCTGCTCACGGTCGTGGCCATGCTCGCCATGATGTTCTGGGTCTCTCCGTTGCTCTCGCTCATCGCGCTGGTGACGATCCCGGTGTCGGTGGGCATCACGGCGGTCATCGGCAAGCGGTCCCAGGCGCATTTCGTCCAACAGTGGAAGTCGACCGGAGAAGTCAACTCCATCGTCGAGGAGACTTTCAGCGGACACGGGCTGGTCAAGGTCTTCGGGCGCCGCGCCGAGGTGGGGGCACGGTTCTCCGGGTCGAACGAAGAACTGCGCCGCGCCACCTTCGGAGCCCAGTTCGTCAGTGGACTCATCATGCCGATGATGATGTTCGTCGGGAACCTCAACTACGTCGCCATCGCCGTGGTCGGCGGCCTACGGGTGGCCAACGGGTCGATGAGCATCGGGGACGTCCAGGCCTTCATCCAGTACTCACGGCAGTTCACTCAGCCGCTGACTCAGGTGGCCTCGATGGCCAATCTCATGCAGAGCGGGGTCGCCTCCGCCGAGCGCGTCTTCGAGGTCCTCGACGCTCCGGAGCAGAGCGCGGACCCGGTGGACGCAGCGGTGCTGACCGATCCGCACGGCCGGGTCGCGTTCGAGGACGTGAGCTTCTCCTACAGCAGAGACAAGCCGCTCATCGAGCACTTGGATCTGTGCGTCGAGCCCGGCCAGACCGTTGCCATCGTCGGTCCGACCGGGGCCGGCAAGACGACCCTGGTCAACCTCATCATGCGGTTCTACGAGGTGGACGGCGGCCGGATCACCCTCGACGGACAGGACATCACCACCCTCACTCGCGACAACCTGCGCGGCGAGATCGGAATGGTCCTGCAGGACACCTGGCTCTTCGCAGGCACGATCCGGGACAACATCGCCTATGGCCGCCCGGACGCCACGGGGGAGGAGATCCTCGCGGCGGCGCGGGCAACATACGTCGACCGGTTCGTGCACAGCCTGCCCAACGGTTACGACACCGTGCTCGACGACGAGGCCGGAAACATCAGCGCGGGCGAGAAGCAGCTCCTGACGATCGCCCGGGCGTTCATCGCCAACCCGGCGCTGCTCATCCTCGACGAGGCAACCTCGTCGGTGGACACCCGCACCGAGCTCCTCGTCCAGCAGGCCATGGCCAATCTGCGACAAGACCGGACGAGCTTCGTTATCGCCCACCGGCTCTCCACGATCCGGGATGCCGATCTCATCCTCGTCATGGAGGACGGCCGGATCGTCGAGCAGGGATCGCACGCGGCGCTCCTCGAGGCGGGCGGGGCCTTCGCGAGACTGTATGCCGCCCAGTTCGCCGGCGCAGTGGTGGACGAGGATGCGCAGGCGGCGGCGACCGGCGCGGTGGGTGCTGCGGTTCCGGCTGGCGGCGGTCCGATCCGGTCGTGACTGTCGCCGCTCGTGCGGGCAGGGGGCCGTCGAACATTCGGCCAAAAGGCCGATTCGTCGACAGGACGCTCGGGCACATCCTGATCACCTGGGCGGGCCGCCGTCCGCGCCGTGCGCACAGCGACGGAGTTGGTGCGGCAAGTGTGCACCTCGTGCGGCATGCGGGGTGTCTGGGGACGGACTTGGTGCGGCAAGTGTGCACCTCGCGCCGAACGTCTCCAGCCGTTCAGGCTCCGAACTGCCAGGAGCGCTTGGACTGGGCGAACCAGAATCCGTCGATGACGCTGCGCGGATTCAGGTCGCCGGAGGCGGTGGCTGCGCCGAGGCTGACATACAGGGGCGCCCAGTGCTCGGTGCGCGGGTGCGCCTCACGGGCTGCGGGCGCCCGGTGCAGCATGTCCAGCAGCGCGTCGACGTCACCGCTGGCAACGCACTCGGCGGCCCAGTGGTCGAACTCGACGAAGGCTGCCGGTGGCGTGACGTCAGCCCCGCCACTCGGGTCGAACCAGTGCAGGTTGTGCGTCGTGAAACCCGACCCGATGATCAGGGTCCCTTCGTCCCGCAACGGCGCGAGCCGCTGTCCGAGGGCGAAGAGGCGCTGCGGCTCCAAGGTCGGCATGGACAGTTGCAGGACAGGGACATCCGCCTCAGGGAAGAGCTCGACGAGAGGGACGTAGGCGCCGTGGTCGAGTCCGCGCACTGGATCCTGATGGAGCTCCTCGCCGCCGGCGCGCAACAGGGTGGCCACCGACGTCGCGAGGGCAGGTGCGGGTGGGGCGGGGTAGGTGACGTCGTAGTACTTCTCCGGGAAGCCCCAGAAGTCATAGACCAACGGGGTCGCCGGCGTCGTCGAGGTGACGGCAATGGGGTTGTTCTCCCAGTGGGCGGAGACGATGAGGATATTCGATGGGTGCGACAGGTCCGCAGACCAAGCGGCCAGCTCACCGGTCCAGCGGGCATCGTCGGCGAGCAGCGGTGCGCCGTGGCTGAGGAAGATCACCGGCTGGCGGGTTTCGGTCATGGCAGGCCCCAGTCGGCCCGGACCTGTTCAGTGTGCCCACCCTTGACCGGCGGTCCCGACCGGATCGTCGCCGGAGTCCTGGAGAACCGTGGAGCGGGCGCGGCGTGACGCACCCCGTTGATGTCGACGAAGGCGCCTCGGGCTACGGCATGAGGGTGCTCGGGAGCATCTGCGAGGCTGAGCACCGGCGCGACGCAGGCATCGGTGCCCTCGAAGAGCTCGGACCACTGGTCCTGGCTTCGGGCCGCGAATGCCGTGGTCAGCGACTCCCGCAACGCCGGCCAAGCCGTCGGGTCATACTGGTTGACCGGGTCGATGTCGAGCCCCAGTCGGCGGACGAACTCGGCGAAGAACTGCGGCTCGATGGGTCCGACCGCGACGAATCTGCCGTCGGCGCAGCGGTACGTCCCGTAGAAGGGTGCCCCGCCGTCGAGGAGGTTCTCTCCCACCGGACCCCAGCGACCGATCGACGAGGCACCGTGGAAGGGCGCCGCGAGCATCCCCAGACCGTCGATGATGGCCGCGTCGACAACCTGTCCGCGACCGCTTGCACGGGCGTGGTGCATCGCAGCGAGGATCCCGACGAGGAGGAACATCGATCCTCCCGCATAGTCGCCGAGCAGGTTGATCGGCGGCATCGGCCGCTCACCGGGTGTGCCGATCGCCCCGAGCACGCCGGAGGTGGCGACATAGGTGATGTCGTGCCCCGCGCTTGGCGCGAGCGGGCCGTCCTGGCCCCACCCAGTCATCCGGCCGATGACCAGTGCCGGGTTGGCGGCATGCAGATCCGCAGGAGCAAGACCCAACCGTTCCAAGGTGCCGGGGCGCATGCCCTCGAGGAGCACATCGGCTGCGGCGGCGAGGTCCCGGATGAGCGTCAACCCCTCGGTGGTCTTGACATCTGCGAGTACCGAGCGTTTGCCCCGCTCGGTGACGTCCCCGGCGAAGCCGAGCAGGTCCCCCGGGCGGTCGACCCGCACGACGTCAGCGCCGAGATCGGCAAGCACCATCCCGGCCCAGGGCACCGGGCCGATCGCCGCGAGTTCGACGACTCGCACGCCCTGAAGTGGACCCATGGGGTGCACGCTACCCACGGAGAGGGGGCCCTGGGGCGAGGAGCCTCCTATGCATCAGGTGACGGTCTCACCCCAGAGGCGCAGCACCCCGGTGACACACGGCATACCCTGCGAAGTTGTGCGCACCGGCCCTCCGCGCGTTACCGTCGTGCCCGTTCGCCACGTCCCAGCAGCGACGAATCCGCTGCACGTGGCCGCACGGAACAGGATCGAGACATGGCCACCGGACGCAAGCTCGTCATCGTCGAGTCGCCGAACAAGGTGAAGTCCATCGCGGGCTACCTCGGCCCGGGCTGGGACGTGGAGTCCTCGGTCGGGCACATCCGGGATATCCCCACCCCAAGTGAGATGCCCGCCGAGGTGAAGAAAGGTCCGTTCGGCAGGTTCGGTGTCGACGTCGATCGCGACTTCGACCCCTACTACGTGGTCGATGCGGACAAGCGCAAGAAGGTCGCCGAGCTCAGGCGCGCCCTCAAGGACGCCGACGAGCTCTATCTGGCCACTGATGAAGACCGCGAGGGTGAAGCGATCGCCTGGCACCTGCTCGAGACGCTCAAGCCGAAGGTCCCGGTCAAGCGCATGGTCTTCAACGAGATCACCCGTGAGGCGATCCAGCGCGCCGCGCACAGCACCCGCGACATCAACACCGCGCTCGTCGACGCCCAGGAAACCCGACGCATCCTCGACCGGCTCTACGGCTACGAGGTCTCTCCCGTGCTGTGGCGCAAGGTGCGCGGGGGCCTGTCCGCCGGCCGGGTGCAGTCTGTGGCGACCCGGATGGTGGTCGAGCGGGAACGGGAGCGGATGGCGTTCCGGTCGGCGGCATACTGGGACGTCGAAGCCGAGGTCACCCCGGATGCTGCCGCCAACGCCTTCACCGCACGGCTCATCAGCGTCGACGGACATCGAGTGGCCACCGGACGTGACTTCGCCGACGATGGCGCGCTGTCCACGACCAAGGTCATCGTCCTCGATGAGGGGCACGCCAGCCGGATCGCTGTCGCGCTGCGGACAGCGCAGGTCACCGTGACGTCGGTGTCCGAGAGGCCCTATACCCGCCGGCCGAGTGCCCCATTCACCACGAGCACCCTGCAGCAGGAGGCCTCGCGCAAGCTGCGGCTGTCCAGCAAGAACGCGATGCGGGTGGCCCAGCGGCTCTATGAGAACGGCTACATCACGTATATGCGAACGGATTCGACAACGCTGTCCGCGACCGCGTTGACCGCCGCGCGTCAGCAGGCGCGGGACCTGTATGGCGCGGACTACGTCCCGGACGCGCCCCGCCGGTACGAGCGCAAGGTGAAAAATGCCCAGGAGGCGCACGAGGCGATCCGCCCTGCAGGGGAGCTGTTCCGCACCCCCGCGCAGGTCGCTTCCGAGCTGCGCGGGGATGAGTTCGCGATGTACGAGCTCATCTGGAAGCGGACCATTGCCTCGCAGATGGCTGATGCCCGTGGGTCGACCGCGACAGTCCGGCTTGGGGCGACCGTGACCGGGCAGCAGATCGAGCTCTCCGCGAGCGGGACCGTGATCACCTTCCGGGGGTTCCTCGCGGCATACGAGGAGGGTCGTGACGAGCGGCGGGCCGAGCGTCGCGAGGACCTCGCCGACGCCGAGCGGAGGTTGCCCAAGATGGCCGAGGGTGTGGCCGTGCAGGTGCTGCGCGCTGAAGCCGCCGGACACCAGACCTCGCCGCCGCCGCGCTACACCGAGGCGACCTTGGTCAAGGCGATGGAGGAGAAGGGGATCGGTCGCCCGTCGACGTATGCCGCGACAATCGGGACCATCCAGGACCGCGGCTATGTCACCAACCGGGGGTCGGCCCTGGTGCCATCCTGGCTCGCATTCGCGGTGACCCGGCTCATGGAGGAGCACTTCACCCGGCTCGTCGACTACGACTTCACCGCGGCCATGGAGGAGGACCTCGACCGGATCGCCACCGGCGACGAGCACCGGGTGGCATGGCTGCGACGCTTCTACTTCGGGGACGAGGCGACGTCCGGGCAGGGACTGCGCGACCTGGTCGCGGACCTCGGCGAAATCGATGCCCGGGCGATCTCCACGATCGACCTCGGCGACGGGGTCGTCGTCCGGGTCGGGCGCTACGGCCCGTATGTCGAGGAGGTCGCTGCCGAGGGTGGGGAGCCGGGCGGGGAGCCGAGGAGGGAGCCGAGGAGGGCGAGCATCGGGGACGACCTCGCCCCGGACGAGCTCACCCCGGCCCGGGCTCGAGAGATCCTCGACTCCGCGGCCGACGACGGTCGGGTGCTCGGCGTGGATCCGGGGTCGGGGCACGAGATTGTTGCCAAGTCCGGACGCTATGGGCCCTACGTCACCGAGGTGCTACCGGAGGTGGCGGACACCGCGACGAGCGCGGGCTCAGGTCAGAGCGCGGGCTCGGCTCAGAGCGCGGGCCCTGCTCAGAGGGCGGGCTCGGCGCCCAGGGGGCGAAGGGCGGCCAAGCCCAAGGCACGCACCGCAAGCCTGTTCAAGGACATGGACCTGGCCACGATCGATCTCGCCACCGCACTGCGGCTGCTCTCGCTGCCCCGGGTGGTCGGAGTCGCCGACGACGGTGTCGAGATCACCGCGCAGAACGGTCGCTATGGGCCCTATCTGAAGAAGGGCACCGACTCGAGATCGCTGGCCACCGAGCAGGAACTCTTCGACGTCACTATGGAGCAGGCACTGGCCATCTACGCCCAACCGAAGACCCGGGGACGAGCCGCAGCGAAACCGCCGTTGGCGCAGTTCGATCCAGACCCGGTGTCCGGCAAGCCGGTGAGCGTCAAGGAAGGTCGTTTCGGTCCTTACGTCACCGACGGGGAGACGAATGCGACGGTGCCTCGTGGGGAGGACCCGACGACGTTGACCGCCGAACGGGCCTACGAACTGCTCGCGGACAAGCGCGCTCGCGGACCGGTGGCCCGCAAGCGAACACCCGCGAAGAAGGCGGCTGCGCGGAAGACGGCGGCGACCAAGACGGTGGCTGCGCGGAAGACGGCGGCGACCAAGACGGCGGCGACCAAGACGGCGGCGACCAAGACGGCGGCGACCAAGAAGAGCGGTTCCTGACCCGACCGCAGTGTCGAATAATCGCCTGATCCGTGAAGGACCCAGACACGGGGAGGAGCGGCGAACTCGGGGCGCGCCGTTCATTTGTCGCACCAAGTCCGTCTCCAGGCACCTGGTGTGCGGCGCGGGGTGCGCATGTGTCGCACCAAGTCCGTGTCCAGACACCCCGTGTGCCGTCCGCGCCGTTCATTTGTCGCACCAAGTCCGTCTCCAGGCACCTGGTGTGCGGCGCGGGGTGCGCATTTGTCGCACCAAGTCCGTGTCCAGGCACCTCGGATCCCGGGCTGGTCAGGGTAGCGACGACGGCAACCGTGCCCTGGCCAGCAGGCGCTCAGCTCCGGTCTCGATCGCGCCGACCCGACTGCTTCCTCGGGGATCGTCCCGGTGTGCCGCCTGGTCGGCGGTATGCCGTCCCTGCCCGGTCCACAGGTGGCGTGGGCAGTCGACCATTCGGCGTGATCCAACAAGGACCCAGCCACGCGTGCGGCAGCGGGCTCACCACTATCCTCAGCCCGGAATGGGCGGCCGTAAGGGCTACCTTGCCTATGAGCTGATCGTTCGATGAGCGGGCAGCCAGTCGCCGAACGCGAGCGGTTGACGGGTGAACAGATAGGTCGCCCAGTGCATGGAGACCACCTGACCGGCCTCGTCGCGGTCGACCCGCAGCAGCTCCCCGCGTTCGCGTCCGGCGATGGTGCGGTAGCGGTCCGGGCCGGCATCCTCGAAGACCGAGGGGCCCATCCAGTCCGGTTGCCCGGCCATCCGCGCCTCGAGCCGGCCCTGGCACCAGGTGAAGGTGAAGCTACGGCCCTCGCTGAACCAGGGCCCGAGGAGCTCCTCGGATGCCGCGGGCCCGGTCGTGCCCGGCATCCACGGCTGCGGCTGCGGTGGTTCGTGCTCGAGCAGGTGGGAGCCCAGGTCGATCGCCAACGTACCTGGGGATGTCGCGGCGCTGTTGTTCGCCCAGGCCAGGGCGGTCGTGGCGCTCTCCCGGTGGGTGAACACCCCGGTGATCGAGCCGGGGTAGGCGCCGGTGTGGCCGACCCAGGTGCGTCCGTCGCGTCGCCAGAGCATGAGGCCCAGACCCCAGGCCTGCTCCCACTGGGCCTGCGAGATGACCAGGGGTTCGCACATCTCGGCGACTGTGTCGCTACTGAGCACCTCGTCGGCCGGGTCGGCAATGAAGGCGCCCCACGCGGCCAGGTCGGCCGGAGTGGACCACAAGGCCCCGGCCGCGCCGAAGGCACCGTCGTCCAGCTGCGCCTCGGGGCGAGGAACATCGCTCCACGGGGGCACGAAGTAGGCCCCGGCGACGGGCCCGTCGGTGCGCGGCCCGAGGGTCGTCGAGGTCAGGCCCAGGGGAGTCAGGATGCGGCGCTGCACGACGTCGAACCAGCGGTCGGCACGCTCGAGGCGGCAGAGGACCTCGCCGAGCATGGCGAAGCACAGGTTCGAGTAATGGTGCAGCGAGTGCGGCCGGCCGACCCGTTCGGCCTCGTTCCAGCCCTGCACGAGTTCGGTCCGGTTCGGGAACTGCAGCGTGTCCCAGACGTCGCCGACCGGTTCACGCTGCATACCCGAGACGTGCGCGAGCATCTCGCGGATACTCACTCCTGGATGCCGGGACTCCGGCACGTGCCGGGCCAGGTCGTCGTCCAGGTCGAGCTTGCCCTCGTCGCGCAGCGCCATGATGGCCACGGCGACGAAGGTCTTGGTGTTCGAGGCGATCGAAAACTGCGTGTCGGCGTGCGGGGCGGCATCCGGGGTTTCGAGGCGCGCTCGGCCGACCCCGTTCGACCACAGCAGCGTGCCGGACCTGGCCAGCGCGGCGAACAGGCCCGGTGCCCGGTCGTTGACCTGGCGTTCGAGCGTCATGTGCGTCAGAGCGCGCATGGTCTGGGGCATCAGGTCGAAGCTGCTCACGAAGAACCACGCTAGAGGGGGCAGCGGCAGGAATGGGGCCCCGCCGGACGGACTTGGTGCGGGAAGTGAACTGTGCTGGGGGCGTCCGGGGTGCGTGGGGACGGACTTGGTGCGGGAAGTGAACGGTGCTGGGGGCGTCCGGGGTGCGTGGGGACGGACTTGGTGCGGGAAGTGAACGGTGCCGGCGACATCCGGGGTGTTTGGGCGCGGCGATCACGCTGCGGCGCGGCGCACCGAGAAGTGTCGTTGCCACTGCGGGGTCACCCGAACCCGCAGGCCCCGCGCACGCAATGCAGCGGCGACGCGGGCGATGGTGCGGTCCGGATGGATGAAGAGGTCGTCACCCAGCACAACGATCATTCGCCATCCGCGACCCTCGAGCGCCTCGCGACGCGCGACGTCTTTGGTCCACTGTGCCCGGCTCTCGGCGTGCTGCCGCCCATCGTATTCAACTGCCACCAGGTGCTGCTGGTACCCCAGATCGAGTCGGTAGACCCATCCTCCGTCGCTGTCCCGCAGGATGATGTTGACCTCCGGTTCGGGGAGGCCGGCCAAAACCAGGAGTAGGCGCAGCCGGGTCTCCTGCGGTGAGTCGACCCCGGGACGGACCAGGCGGGCCGCGCGTCGAGCCAGCCGGGCACCGCGTCCGGAGGAACGGTCTGCGGCTTCGACGAGTTGGGCCGGGGTGACCTGACCCGTGCGCACGAGGGAGTCCCCGGCGATGACGAGATCGACGAGCTCCAGCTCAGCGGCCAGCCGGAGGAACACGGCTGCGGGTGTGAGCATCCGCAGTCCGAGGTGGGTCGTCGTCGGTGGGCGGCGAGCCGGACGATGCATACGGATGCCGCGCATCTCCGTCCGCTGGTTGCGCGCCAGCAGGATCTCCACGTCGGCCGAGTGCGGGACCACGGCGCCCCACAGACGCGCTGCCGTGCGTCCACTGATCGCCCCTTCGGGGAGCGCGATCAGGGCCGCCCGAGCACGCACGAGCTCATCTGCTGCGGCAAGTGCAGAGACGTAGATCCCATGGAAGAGGCAGGTGTATGCCGGGCCGGCGAGTCTTCGATCGCTCAGCCCTGCCCGGAGGGCGTCCTGTCGGGTGAACGGCTGATTCGGGTCGAACCCCGTAGGCGGCAGTGTCATAGGCCCATGGTGCTGCTCCGACGCCAAACGTGCTCCGACTTATCCACAGGGCGAGGGGATCAGTGGCGGGTGGGGACGGACTTGGTGCGGGAAGTGCGCGGGTGGGGCGGCATCCAGGGGTGCTGGGGACGGACTTGGTGGGGGAAGTGCGCGCTTGGGGCGGCATACGAGGTGTCTGGGGACGGACTTGGTGCGGCAAATGCACGGGGGAGGACGGGTGCGGGTGGCTAGGGCTCCGGGGGTGGGCGCGCGCGGCCCTTGACCCTCACGTGGGGTGAGGCCGCAGGCTTGCGGCATGACCACGACGAGACTCGACACTGACGGCATCGACGCCGACGATGTCGACGCAGGCGGCAGCCGTGCAGGCGGCGATGACGAGCTCACCATCGGGCAGGTGGCCGAGCTCTTCGGCGTCACGGTGCGCACGCTGCACCACTACGACGAGATCGGCCTGCTCACAGCGAGTGCCCGCAGCCATAGCGGCTACCGGCTCTATACCGGCACCGACCGGCAGCGCCTGGCGACGATCGTCACTTACCGGCGGCTCGGCATGCCCCTGGGCGAGGTGGCTGCCCTGCTGCGCGGGGACGGCTCGATCGAGGAGCACCTGCGTCGTCAGCAGGCCGCCGTCAGGGACCAGCTCGGCGAGCTCACCGAGCTGGCCGAGGCCATCGACAGTGCATTGGAGAACGAGATGAACGGACGACCCGCGACGGACGCCGACCTGAAGCAGATCTTCGGCGACGGCTTCTCGGACGACTACCAGCAGGAGGCGCAGGAGCGCTGGGGCGAGACCGACACCTGGCGCCAGTCGAGTCGGCGCACGAAGAAATACACCAAGGCCGACTGGGCGCGCATCAAGACCGAGATGGATGCCGTCAACGCGGCTTTCGTCGCCGCCCTGCGCGCCGGGCTACCGGCCGACTCGCCCGAGGCGATGGATGCCGCCGAGGCGCACCGCCAGCACATCCACGGCACCTTCTATGACATCGACCACGGCTTCCACCGCAACCTGTCTGAGCTGTACGTCCACGACCCACGGTTCGAGAAGACCTATGAGGACCTCGAGCCCGGCCTGGCCGCCTACGTTCGGGCTGCGGTCCACGCCAATGCCGACCGACACGAGGGCTGACCGGGCCCTGACTGGGCCCTGAGCCTGACCGGGCCCTGGCCCTGACCGGGCTCAGGCGACGGCGGGAGGACCCGCGCCCTCGTCCGCCGGCGTGCTGCCGTCGGCGTCAGGCCGCGGCTGGCGGCACACGTAGGTGATCGCCGGGGGCAGGTTCCACCAGATCGTCGGGGTGGTCACCACGTTGTCGAAGTGCGTGCCCAGCCGTGCCCGGAAACGCCGGGCCGGTCCGAGCCGGAGGGCGTGAAGGTAGGCGAAGGTGGTGAACGCCCCCTCGGGGGTCAAGGAGGCGGCGATCGCCGTGAGCAGGACGTCTTGGTCAGCGCTGGAGAAGTTCGCCCACGGGAGTCCGCTGACGACGGCATCGGCGTGCTCGAACCCGAATCCGGCCAGGACCGTTCGCACGTTGCGGGCGTCCTCGGCGACAACGTGCACCGACGGGGAGCGCGAGGTGAGCCGGGTGGCGAGCTTCGCATCGCGTTCGAAGGCAACAAATGTCGAGCTCGGGGCGCGGTGCTGCTCGATGCTCGTGGTCACCGCTCCGGTGCCCGCGCCGAGCTCGACGATAACGGCACCCTCGCGCTCGGGGACGACGGTGGCCAGACGCTCGCCGAGCCGACGGGAGCTCGGCGCAATCGAGCCGACGTGCCGCGGGGATCGCAGCAGCGCTTTCGCGAAAGAGACGTGCTCCACGGCGACCACCTCTCAGTTCGTATCCACATCTGTGCCACACGGCAGTCTGTATCGACCCCGGTATGTCGGCACCGGCAGGCGGCAGCGTAGGGCCTCACCGGCGTGGCCGGCAACGGACCCAACGAACGATGCGCCCGGGGCGTGCCCGGCTGCGCCCTGGTCCGGCTACGCCACGGCCCGGCTAACGCCATGGCCTGGCCAGCGCCATGGCACGGCCACTCCCGCGCCGCAGTTGTCCGGGGGCGCCCATAGGCTGGACGCATGCAGCGCGCCGGTGTCTTCATCGCCTTCGAGGGCGGGGACGGTGCGGGCAAGTCCACTCACATCGACCGGCTCGCCTCGTGGCTGCGCGCGCAAGGCCACGAGGTGCTCGTCACCCGCCAGCCTGGCGGCACCGATCTCGGCGCCAAGATTCGCGACCTCCTGCTGCACGGCGGGCACGTGTGTGCCCGAGCCGAGGTGCTGCTTTTCGCCGCTGACAAGGCACAGCACGTCGACCTCGTCATCCGTCCTGCCCTTGAGGCCGGCCGGATCGTCCTCACTGACCGCTATATCGACTCCGCCCTCGCCTATCAAGGTGCAGGACGGGAGCTCGTTACCGCGGAGGTCCGGGACCTGCAGATCTGGGCGGTGTCTGGACTCGTCCCAGACCTCACCGTCGTCATCGACATCCCGCCTGAGGAGGGACGGCGTCGACGCGGTGGCGTCCACGACCGGCTCGAGTCGGAGAAGGACGCTTTTCACACAGTGGTCCGGGAGCGGTTCCTGGCCCTGGCCGCTGAGGATCCGGAGCGCTACCTCGTCGTCGACGGCTCGGCTTTGGTCGACGAGGTGTCGGCCCGGGTCGCGTCGGCGGCCGCGTCTCTGCTCGCCAGAGCAACGATGGTGCCGGAGTGACGGTGATGCGGTGACCGTTTGGGAAGATCTGGTTGGCCAGGAATCGACGGTGAGGACGTTGCAGCGCGCGGTCGACGACCCGGCAGCGATGACGCACGCTTGGCTCTTCACCGGGCCGCCCGGGTCGGGCCGCTCGGTCACCGCCCGTGCGTTCGCAGCCGCACTGCTGTGCCCCCTGGGGGGGTGTGGCACCTGCCACGAGTGTGAGACGGCTCGCTTGGGCACCCACGCTGATGTCGAGATCGTCAACACCGAGGGTCTGTCCATCAAGGTCGAGCAGGCACGCGACTTGGTGTCGCTCGCTGCGATGCGGCCCTCGGTCGGGCGGTTCCGCGTCATCATTGTCGAGGATGCCGACCGACTCACCGAGCGTGCGGCCGACGCCTTGCTCAAGGCCCTGGAGGAGCCGGTCTCCGCCACTGTGTGGCTGCTGTGCGCACCCTCCGTCGAAGACGTTGTCATCACCGTTCGTTCCCGCTCACGCCACCAGCGGCTGCGCACCCCGCCGGTGGCTGCGGTTGCCGATCTCCTGGTGCGCCGGGAGGGTGTGGATCCCGGCATGGCGGCGTATGCCGCTCGCGCTGCGCAGTCCCACATCGGCATCGCCCGCCGGCTGGCCCACGACGAGTCGGCTCGCATCCGGCGCCACGACGCAATCACCGTGGCTACCCGGATCGACAGCGTCGGGGATGCGATCGGGGCGGCCGAGGACCTCATGGGCATTGCCACCGAGGAGTCTCAGGCACTGGGGGAGGAGCGCAACGATGCCGAGCGGACCCGGCTCTTCCAGACCCTCGGAGCCGACCCGGCATCCCGGACCCAGCCGCCACACGTGCGGGCCCAGCTGCGCGCTCTGGAGGGCGAGCAGAAGGCCCGCAAGACCCGGCATACCCGGGACGTCATCGACCGGACCTTGCTCGACCTGCTCTCGGTCTATCGGGACGCCCTGATCCATGCCGCGGGTGCGCCGGTCCCGTTGATCAACGAGGACGCTCGCGCGGTGGTTCAGCGAGTGGCGCGCGCGTTCACCCCCGAGCAACTGCTGCTGGCCATCGACGCGATCGCATTGGCGCGGGAGCGGATCGAGGCCAACGTCGCCCCGCTGCTCGCGCTCGAGGCGATGTTTCTCTCCCTGCGCCTGCCACGTTGATCTCGGCCGGCCCCGCTCTGCTCGGGGGGTGACTCAGGCCTTGCCTTCGCCCCAGGGCATGGGTCCAATGAGGTATGCCGCTGGCCCGCCTTCCCGACGAGGATGTCGAGTTCGTCCTCACGCGTCGACGCTGGTGCACCCCCGTCGTCGCTGAGCTCACCGTGTCGGTGGCCGACCAGCCGATCAGTTTCGAGCCCGGACAGTACGTGTTGCTTCAGGACGCTCAGCGGGTGGTGCCGCCGCGTTCCTATTCGGTGGCCAATGCCCCTCGCTCGGACGGGACTCTGACTTTCCTGGTCACCGGGGTGCCGGGCGGGCCGACGAGCACGTGGCTGACCAGAGGCGGCCGGCTTGGAGCGCGAGTGCTCGTCTCCGGTCCGTATGGCACGTTCGTCGCCGACCCGAGCCATGACGGTCCGACGCTCTACCTCGCCGGCGGGTCGGGACTGGCCCCGATGCGGGCTCTTGTCGAGGCTGCCCGGGCAGCCGGGGAGATGAGCAGCGACGACCCGCGGCGCCGGCATACCCTGCTGTTCTCCGCGCGCACCCCGGCGGACGTCATCGACGAGAAGGAGCTGACCGCGCTCGCTGCGGAGCATCCAGGGTTCGACTACCGGCGAACCCTGACTCGGGTCGCGCCCGGAGAGTGCAGCCCACCGCTGGGGCGGGTGCCTCTCATCTTGCCGACCTTGCTCCCGGACCTGTCTGCGTATGCCGTCTATATCTGCGGCTCACCGGGATTCGTCGACGCGTGCACCCGGGCGGCGCACGCGCTCGGTGTGACCGGTGGGCGGCTGCACACCGAGGAGTTCTATGCCGAGCCGGTGCCCTGGCACGGCGATGGAGAGGAGAGAGTGTGAGCAGCGAAGCATCCCGGATCTACACCAAGACCGGGGACGACGGCACGACCGGGCGGCTCTATGGGGGCCGGATCGGCAAGGACGACGCTCTCGTCGCCGCGTGTGGCGATCTGGACGAGGCCGTGGCCGCGCTGGGGATGGCCCGGGCCGAGCTTCTCGCCGACTCCAGCGCCCTGGCTGAGCTGGTCCTGGACACCCAGCGGCAGCTCTTCGTCATTGCCGCAGACCTCATGGCCAACCCGCATGCCCGTGACCGGCTCGAACCGGGGATCTCCTTGGCAGACCCTCAGCTCGTGGCCCGCGTCGAGGCATCCATCGACGAACTCGTCGCGGAACATCCGCTGCGCCCGGTCTTCATCGTGCCGGGAGCGACCCGCGCGTCGGCGGCCCTCGACCTGGCGCGCACCATCGTCCGGCGGGCGGAGCGGCATACCGTTGCCGCTGCCAGGGCAGGGCATGCGGTGAGTGACCCGGTTCTGCTTGCCTTGAACCGGCTGAGCGACCTGCTCTACGTTCTGGCCCGGGCCAGCGCTGGCGAGGCCGAGGCGCCGAGCCACACGTGAGCCTGCAGTGCGCTCCCGTGCGCGCACCATAGGGTTGGGCGCCATGAGCCCCTCGTGCCGGACCCGCCTGCTGTTGCGTGTGGGTGCTGTGTTCGCGGCCACCGGCCTGTTGCTCGGTGGATGCACCGTCCCGGCGAAGGTCCGGGACGCTCTGGCGCCCAAGCCTGCGACCTCGGCGTCCGTGGCGCCGCAGACCCCGCCGCCGAACACCAACGGCCTGGACAGGTTCTATGCCCAGCAGCTCAGCTGGAGCCCCTGTGATGGTGGCCAGTGTGCCCGGCTCACGGTTCCACTCGACTATGCCGATCCGAGTGGGCAGAGCATCGAGCTCGCCCTGCTCAAGGTGCCGGCCCGCAGTCCTGGTGCCCGGATCGGTTCGCTCGTGGTCAACCCGGGAGGTCCTGGCGGGTCCGGGGTGGACTATGCCAAGGCCGCCGACTTCATTGTCGGAGCCGAGGTGCGCCGGCGCTTCGACATCGTCGGCTTCGACCCGCGCGGTGTGGACCGTTCCGAACCCGTCCGGTGCCTCGACGATGCTGGGATGGATGCCTTCCTGGGCACCGACCCGACCCCGGACGATCCTGCGGAGGAGAAGGTGTGGGACGCCAAGTCCGGCAGCTTCGCGCAGGCTTGCGGCACCCAGGCGGGACCCCTGCTCCCGCACGTCTCCACCGAGGACGCGGCCCGGGACATGGACATCTTGCGCTCACGCCTCGGTGAGGAGAGGTTGCACTACCTCGGTAAGTCCTACGGCACCTACCTCGGCGCGGTGTATGCCGGGCTGTTCCCGCGCAATGTGGGCCGCTTCGTCCTCGACGGAGTCGTCGCCCCTGACCTGACCAGCGCGGAGATCAACCTCGGGCAGGCGCAGGGATTCGAGCTGGCAACCCGGACGTGGGCGGGTGCCTGCGTTGCGGAAGCACACTGCCCGCTCGGTGGATCCGTCGAGGAGGTGATGACCCGGTTGCGGGCCTTCCTCCTTGACGTCGATGCTCACCCGCTGCCGGTGCACGGGGATGCCCGGGTCACCGAACTCACCGAGGGATGGGCATCGATGGGGATCGCCGTGGCGATGTATGACCAGGGCATGTGGGCCACTCTCGAGGAAGCGATGGCGCAGGCCCTGCGCGGTGACGGGAGCGACCTGATGGGGCTGGCCAACCGGTATGCCGACCGTTCCCCGGACGGCACCTACTCGACCAACCTCATGCAGGCCATCTATGCGGTGAACTGCCTGGACCTGCCCGAGCCGGCGTCGCTGTCGGAGCACGAACAGCTCGCGGCCGTGGCGGCGAAGGTGGCGCCGACCTGGGGCCGCTACCTTGCCTGGAGTTCGCTGCCGTGTGCGCACTGGACGGTGAAGCCGGAGGGCGATGGTGTCCGTCGGACGATCAGCGCCCAGGGCTCGGGACCGATCGTTGTCGTGGGTACGACCCGGGATCCGGCCACGCCGTACGAGTGGGCGGTGCGGCTGCGTAAGCAGCTCTCGAACGCGGCCCTGATCACTTATGACGGGGACGGGCACACGGCATACACCCGCTCCAACTCTTGCGTGGACTCGGCGATCGACGCCTATTTCGTCCAGGGCACTGTCCCGCCGGACGGCCTCCGCTGCTAAGGACGTCGCCGCTCGCCGACAGGCCCGACCGGTGATTGGCTCGGGATGGCTTGTGCTACGTATACTCGTGCGGCACCCGCGCTCACGCGCGGACGCGCCGCCTTAGCTCAGTCGGCCAGAGCGATTCACTCGTAATGAATAGGTCGTCGGTTCGATTCCGACAGGCGGCTCCACGGTTCGCCCCTCACCTTGCCTGAGGGGCGTTTCTGCTGGTCACAGCGGCTTCGGTGTCGCCGTGGCTGACCCTCAATCGCCGCGCCCCTCGTGCAGCAGCAGCACGTGGTCGCTGCTGTCTGTGCCATTCGGGGCGTGGCTTGCACGAGGGAGGGGGTATCGGTCCTTGCGGAGCTGCATGTAGGGCGGATTGCCCCCAGGTCGGTGCAGGAGCCACGTGGTCGCTGCTGCCTGACCTTGAGCCGAACCGAGCCAGTCAGGACGTCGGGGAGCGGCCCAGCACCATGGCGACGGCGCGCAGGGCGAGCATGAACCCGGCGAAGACGAGCAGGGCGCCGAGGAAGGAGAACCAGCTGATCCCCGGCATCATCACCGCCCCGCCGGGGGTGGTGAACAGCCAGATGCCGCCGAGGACGGCGGACCCGGCGAGCACGGCGACGACGAGCTGTTGCACCAGCCCGCTGAGGAAGGCACGGTCCTCGGGGTGGGAGAGGACCCGAGCGTGCACGGTGAAGCGGCCGCGCTCGAGCTGCTCGCTGATCCGGCCGATCTGACGGGGCAGGGCGTCGATGATCGGCAGGAGGCTGACCGCCCGGTGAAGGAACTCGTCCTTGACTCGCTCGGGCCCACCACCGGCGAGCGTGGATTTGCCGACGGACCGGGCCGCCGCGACGAGGTCGAGCCCGGGGTCGATGGCCATCAGGGTCCCCTCGAGAGCACCGAGGGAGCGCATCGCGGCGGCGATCTGCGGGGGCACGGTGAAGCCGTTGGCCAGGACGAGTTCGAAGAGCTCGGCGAAGACGGTCAGGCCGCCCGCAGCGGAGCCGCCCGCACCGGAGCCGCCCGCACCGGAGCCGCCCGCACCGGAGCCGCCTCCGCCGCGGATACGGGTGAGCAGGATCCCGATCGCTCGTTGCAGGCCGCGGTCGTCCAGGCCCTCGGGTCGGTCCAGGAGCGCGATGAGGCAGTCCGTGGCCAGGACCGGGTCGTCGGCGTCGATCGCCCACAGCAGCAGGGCGAGCGTGCGGCGGGTGGCCGAGTCGAGCCGGCCGACCGACCCGAAGTCGAGCAGCCCCGGGCTGCCGTCGGGCCAGATGACGACATTGCCCGGGTGCAGGTCGGCGTGGAAGATCCCGTCGTCGATGATCTGGCCGAGCACCGCCTCGAGCAGCAGTGCCGCGGTGGCTGTGCGGGTCTCCTCGGGCAGGGCTGCGAGCAGGACTGCGGCATCTCCGACCGGGGTGGCATCGAAGCGTTCCATGACGATGACGCTCGCGCTGGACAGGGCCTCGTGGACCACCGGGATCCGCACCCCGCGCCGGTCGAGCGAGGCCCGAAGGGCTCGCATGTTCTCCAGCTCGACCCGGTAGTCGAGTTCCTCGGCGAGGGAGTTCCCGAAGCCGGCGACCAGATCGGTGATGCCCAGGGCGCGGGCCTGCGGGGATGTGCGATCCCACATGTCGGCCAGCCGACGCAAGATGTCGACGTCGAGGGCCATCTGTGCCTGGGCGCCGGGGCGCTGGATCTTGACGACGACCTGGCTGCCGTCGAGCAGGGTGGCCGCGTGGACCTGGGCGACCGAGGCCGAGGCGAGGGGACTCTCGTCGATGCTCGCGAAGACCTCGCTGAGCGGCCTGCCGAGGGAGTGTTCGAGTTCGGTGCGCAGCGAGGGCCACGGCTCGGGAGCCGCCTTGTTCTGCAGTGCGCTGAGCTCCTCGATGTAGACCGGTGGCAGCAGGTCCGCGCGCGTGGAGAGCATCTGGCCGAGCTTGATGAAGGTGACCCCGGCCTCGTCGAGGGCCAGCCGCAGGCTCTGTGCGGTCGTGCGGTCGTTCGCGCGTCGCGGGCTGAACACCCCACGCATCTGCGATCCCAACCCTCGCTTGCTCGCGATGGCGAGGATCTGGGCGTACCGACGTCCGCGGCGCCACCGATGGCCCCAGCCGAACAACACGCGGCGCAGCGGCGGCAGGCTCCCGGTCGGCACTATCGCCTCGAGGCCGACGAGAATCGCCGAGGCGATGGCGAAGGACCACAGGACGACGAGCGCGACATAGGCGAAGGTGACCGGGAGGGTGGACCCCTGCGTGGGCAGCCGACGGTCCGTGAAGAGCAGCTGGACCACGCTCATCAGTGCGATCGTCGTGGCAGCACTGACGACGAAGGTGCGCGGCCAGCCCACCTGGACCCCGAGCACCCGGCGTAGGGCTGCTGCGATGACCCAGGTCTGGGCGACGAGGAAGAGCGCGGCGACGGCGAAGGTGGCCACACCGCCGAGGGTGTCGAGGACGGACATGGCCGAAGGCTAACCGGATCGACTGCTCGGCCGGGGGCAGCGAGCCAGTGCGCGCACAGTCAGAGGGAGCCGGTGCGCACCCGGTCGGCGAGGGCCGGTCGCCCCTCCCTCTCGTATGCCGCCGCGACACCCTCGCGGTCCGCGGGCTTGCGGTTCTGGCTCCACTTCGCCTTCGCCTCAACGTGTTCGACGCGCATCTCGACCCCGACGATCGCGCGCAGATTCCCCTCGACGTAGCGCTCGGGTGCGTCGGTGACCGCCCACGGGTGGTCGCGCCCGGCCTCGTGCTCGTCGGTCAGGTCGGTCACCGCGGCACGCCCCCACTCGACGTCGTCGTGGACGGTGACCGGGCCGCGCAGCTGGACGGCGGAGTAGTTCCACGTCGGGAGCACCTTGGCGTGCTCGGCTTTCGAGGGGTACCAGGAGGGCGTGACATAGGCGTCCGGTCCCTGCACGACGACGAGCCCGCTCCCACCCGACGTGACCCGCCTCCAGTGATCGTTGGCCCGGGCGACGTGCATGACGATCCGATCCTCACGCCAGATGAGCGGCAGCAGTGTTGCGTCGGGCCGGCTGTCCGGCCCGACGGTGACGAGCGTTCCGACCCCAGCCGCGCGCACGAACGCGCGCACGGCAGTCTCGTCCTCGATCCGATTGGCCTGAGGGACATACATGCTCTGGACCCTATCCACCGGCGCCGAGGACGCTCACCGGTGGATCTCGCTCCACCCCCCGGCGACGGTCTCCACCCGCAACTGGGCCGGAATCTGCTCCTGCATCGAGGTGACGTGGCTGATCACCCCGACGGTGCGTCCGCCGGCCCGCAGCGAGTCCAGGGTGGCCATGGCGACCTCGAGAGTGTCGCTGTCAAGGGAGCCGAACCCCTCGTCGATGAACAGCGTGTCCATGGTGATGCCGCCGGCCCGGTTCGTCACCGTCTCGGCCAGACCGAGCGCCAGCGCGAGGGAGGCGAGGAACTTTTCGCCACCGGAGAGGGACTGGGTCGAGCGAGGCAGGCCGGTGTGCTGGTCGAGGACGGCCAGGCCGAGCCCGGACTGGCCGCGCTCGGTGTCGTCGGAGTGGACGAGCTCATAGCGGGAGTCGGTCATCTGCGCCAACCGGGTGTTCGCGGCGGCGACGATCTCCTCCAGCTCGGCGGCGAGCACGAAGTTGACCAGGCGCATCCTGCGGGAGTTCTCCCCGTGCACCGCTCCTGCGAGCCCTTCGACGAGCGCGAACTGGGTGCATAGCTTCGTCGTCTCCTCCAGGGCCTCGGTGATCTCGTCGGCGTGTCGGCGGACGTTGCCCAGTCGCTCGGTGGCTCGACCTGCTGCACCGGTTGCTGCAGCGAACTCTGCCTCCGCGGCTTCGGCGGCGGCCTCGGCGGGCGCGACATCGACCGGATCTGGGGGGAGGTCCTGCAGGTCCGGTTCGGCGAGGACCCCCGTGGCCGCCGCGGCAGCCTCGTCGTGTGTGCTCACCTGCCCCTCGAGGCGGGCGATCTCCTCGGCGGAGCGGTATGCCGCCTGGACCGCTCCGGCATCGGGGAAGGACTGCTCGGCCAGGGCCCGGTCGAGCTTGTTTCTGGTCGTGGTCAGGGTCGCGTGGGCGCTCTCCCGGGCCATCCGGGCGGTGACGAGGGCGCGGAGGACGCCCAGGACGGTCCTGATGTCCTCGAGGCGTTCGGCGACAGAGTCGAAGCCTCCACACGCCTGGGCGATCGCCTCCTGAGCGGTCGCGAGGGCCGCGTAGGAGAGCGTCCGGGCCTCGTCGAGCGCGCCGGTGCGCGCATCGAGCTGCTCAAGGTCAGCTACCGACCGCCTGTGCCGGTGCTGCGCCTGTGCCAGCTCTTGACCTCGCCGGGCTGCCTCGGCGTGGGCGGCCTGCGCCGCGGCGAGCCGTTCCGTCGCCGCGGCCAGCTCGGTGGTGAGTTCCTCGAGGGTGCGTCCACCGCTGGCCTCCTCGATCCGGGCCACGCTCGCGCGTAGTTCGGACTCGGCCTGCACGGCCACGTCGAAGCTCTCCCGGCCGGCCGTCTCGGCTGCGGTGTCGCGCTCGATCATTTCGTCGGTTACCGGGTCGTCGGGAGCCGGTGCCGGGTCAGGGTGCTGGGTGGATCCACACACCGGACAGGGCTGGTCGTCCTCGAGCCCGCGGGCGAGGTCGCCGGCGTACTGGGCGAAGCGGCGGTGCCACCGGGCCTGCACCTGGGCACTCGCCTCGTCGAGGATCTTCCGCCGAGTTCGCACCTCCTTCAGAGCGGCAGCGTGCTGCTTCCGCGCACCGGCCAGCTCGGTGGCCGTCACATGAGCCTTGCGGGCTACGTCGAGATCCTTGGCCGCAGGAGCGAGGTCATGGATCCCCGACTGGAGCCCGGCGATTGCCGTGGTGAGCTCACCGATCCGCTGGGTGAGCTTGTCGCGCAGCGTCCCGGCAGCGGCATACCGCGCCCGGTGCTCTTCGAGGGCGGCGGCCGCAGCCTCGGCCGCCTCGCGCATCCTGGGAAGAGCGCGTTC
>JBDIAO010000043.1:0-24172 GCA_039812375.1 Phycicoccus sp.
GCCGGGTCCTTCCCGTGGCGATGAGGACCGCCGAGGGTGCCCCGCTGTGTCAGACCTGTAGGCCTCGCGCCGCTTTCGTTTGTGCTGGTTGTGGGCGCACGCACACCGTGAAGAGCCTTGCCGTGGAGGGCGGTAGCTTGTGCTGGGCCTGCTACAAGCGCCACCACAAGCAGACGTGTTCTCAGTGCGGCCGCGAGCACTCACAGGTGCCGAGAAGAGGGCCAAACGGGGAGCGGCTATGCGACAGGTGCTGGGATCCGGACCCGGTCTCTTGCAGGGACTGTGGCGAGCCAACCTCACCAAAAGTCAGGCGTGTCAACGGTTCTCATCTCTGTTACGGGTGCTACGTGCGCAATCGTCCACGGCGAACTTGTGCGGTATGTGGCCGGAACTCGCCGGTCTGGGCCGAGCTCCCTCTCGGTCCTGTATGCAACGCGTGCTACCAGCGGATCCGGACAAGGCCCCAACCCTGCCCCCAGTGCGGCGAGAACAGGCCCCTGGTCGGTGCCGCAGACGATGATCAACGCGTCTGCGCCGCCTGCTGTGGTCAACCGCACCCGTGGACGTGCCACGCCTGCGGAGTCCTCGCGGCCCCATACTCGCGAGGACGGTGCCCAAGGTGCGCCGCTCAGGAAGAGCTTCTCGCGGTCGTGTCACGCGACGGAGAGCCACTCGAAATGCTCACGCTCCTGCTGGACTTCTTCGACATCGAGAACCGGCCCATGGCCGCGATCGGGTGGACACGCAGTCGATCGGCGGCCGTCCTTCGCCGTCTCGCCGACGTCGGCAGCATCACCCACGAGGCTCTGGATCAGGAAACCAACCGCTCGGCAGCCGGCTACCTGCGTGCCCTGCTCGTCTTCACTCAGGTTCTGCCGCCTCGAGACTCAGAACTCGACGACACCATCACTTGGCTTGTGCATCGACTCCGCACCCTCCGACCCCGGGACCAGGCGATCGTGCGTCGATACGCGGTCTGGCACGTCCTGCGACGAGCGAATCGGCAACCTCACCGCCCGGCGACCCGTAAACACGCACGACAACGACTGCTACTGGCGATGAGGCTCCTGGCCTGGCTCGAATCCGAGGGGGAGGAGCTCAACAGCCTGTCACAGGCGTCGTTCGATCGCTGGCTCGCCACCGGGCCACCAGCTCGAGCCGAGATCCGTGACTTCGTGCGCTGGGCTCGTAGCCAGCACTTGGTCGGCGAACTGCTCGTGCCCCTGCGGCGCCGCAGTCGGCCCTCCGAGTACCTCTCCACAGAGCAGCGCTGGGCTGCGCTCCGCAGGTGCATCGTCGACGGCACGCTGCCACTGAACCTCCGCGTTGCTGGTGCCCTCCTCCTTCTGTTCGCTCTCGGTCCAACCGCGTTGGCCACCATGAGGATCGAGCAGGTCATCCGACGTGGAGACTGTGTCGAACTTCTCGTCGGTAGGACGCCGATCCAGCTTCCGGGTGCCCTTGCAGATCTCGTTCTGCAGCAGCGGCAAGTGGCCGAACTGACCAACACCGGATGGCTCTTCCCAGGGCAGAACCCAGGTCGCCACCTTGACCCGAACAGCCTGGCCGTCCGAATCAAGCAGCGCCTGGATATTGGAGTGCGTCCGTCGAGGAACGCCGCGCTGGCGCACCTCGCCAAGGAGCTCCCCGTCCCCGTCTTGGCTGACTATCTTGGCCTCGCGCACAGCACGGCCGCACAGTGGGCGGACCTGGTCGAGCACCAGTGGGCCGAGTACATCGTCATGCGCAGGGCAGGGGAATGAGCCACCGATTTGAGGAACCCTGCACCGTCCGAATAGTGCACCCCCACCAGTAAAGTAGGTCTCTGGGCTCGAAGGAGCGTGCGTTCGATCCGCCGCACCTTCGAGCCCAGAGTCGGATCCGGTGACCACCTGGGTCTTCGAGGCAAGGGATCTAACGACCATTGCCACCGTTCACCCCGGTAGCGATACCCGCCTGAGACGCCTCTGCTGATTCGCGCAGACTCGGCTGCACCTTCGCCGGGGGAGCCGGTCAGGCGGATGGCTCGCCGCTGGCCTCGTCGGCGCGTGCAACCAGGCTGGCCGGTGGGCGGAACCGGTCACCGTAGCGCTCTGCCAGTTCCCGGGCGCGAGCCACGAAGCCGGCGATCCCACCGGGGTAGCCCTCGGCATACTGGACGACCCCACCGGTCCAGCCGGGGAAGCCGATGCCCAGGATGGACCCGATGTTGGCGTCCTCCACAGTGCGCAGCACCCCCTCGTCGAGGCACCTGACCGTCTCCAGCGCCTCAGCGAAGAGCATCCGCTCCTGCATGTCCCGCATCGGCAGCTGGGTGCTCGTGCCGTACTGCTGCGCCAAGCCCGGCCACAGGCGGGCTCGGGTCCCGCCCTCATAGTCGTAGAACCCGGCTCCGCCCAGCCGGCCGGTGCGGCCCTGAGCGATCAGCGCGTCGATGACGTCGTATGCCGCGTGGTGCTCATAGGAGCGGCCGGCCGGGTCAGCCTCCAGTCCGGCCTTGGTCTCCTTCTGGATCTTGCTCATCAGGGACAGGTTGAGCTCGTCGGCGAGTTGCAATGGCGCAGTGGGGTATCCGGCCTGCAGGCCGGCCTGTTCGACGCTGGCCGCGGGCACCCCTTCGCCGACCATGGCGATGGCCTCGTCGAGGAAGGTCCCGATGACCCGGGAGGTGAAGAACCCTCGATGGTCGTTGACGACGATCGGGATCTTGCCGATCTGGCGGGCGATGTCGAACGCCTTGGCCAACGTCTGGGGGCTGGTCTTCGCACCTGTGACGATTTCGAGCAGCGGCATCTTGTCGACCGGTGAGAAGAAGTGCAGGCCGACGAAGTTCTCCGGACGCTGCACACCCTGGGCGAGGGTCGTGATCGGCAGTGTGGAGGTGTTCGAACCGAGGACGGCATCGGGGGATACCAGGCCTTCGATCTCACTGAAGACCTGGTGTTTCGTCGGCACGCTCTCGAAGACCGCCTCGATGACGAGGTCGACGCCGGCGGCTGCGGTCGCCTGTGCCGTCGGGGTGATCCGCGCGAGCAGGGCGTCGGCCTCGGTCCGGCTCATCCGGCCCCGGGCGACGGCCTGGTCGACCAGGCTGGCTGAGTGGGCCTTGCCGTGCTCAGCCGCCGGAACAGAGAGGTCTTTCAGGACGACGTCCAGGCCCGCCTTGGCGCAGACGTAGGCGATTCCGGCGCCCATCATGCCGGCGCCGAGGACGGCCACCTTCTTGGCGCGATGGGCCGGGAAACCCTCCGGACGGCTGGCACCAGACTTGACCTTGCCCAGGTCGAAGAAGAAGGCCTTGGTCATGTTCTTGCTGATCTGGCTGGTGACCAGCGAGACAAGGTAGCGGGACTCGATGTCCAACGCGGTGTCGAAGTCGACCTGTGTGCCCTCAACGGCAGCGGCGAGGATCGCCCGAGGAGCCGGGTAGTTCGCGCCCCGGAGCCGCTGGCGCAGGAGTGCCGGCAGGGCTGGCAGGGTTGCGGCCAAGGCTGGAGTGCTCGGCGTGCCACCGGGAATCCGGTAGCCCTTGACGTCCCAGGGCTGGACAGCCTCGGAGTGGGCTTCGACCCATGCTTTCGCGGCCGGGAGCAGGTCCTCGACCGTGGGGACCACCTCGTCGATGAGCCCAATGTCCAGGGCATCCGCGGGTCGGAACCGGCGACCCTCTCCGAGTACGGCACTCACCGCTTTGAGCAGACCAAGCATACGAACCGTGCGCACGACACCGCCGCCACCCGGGAGCAACCCGAGGGTCACCTCCGGCAGCCCCACCTGGGCTCCGGGTACATCGGCGACGATGCGGTGCTGTGCGGCCAGGGCGATCTCGAAGCCGCCGCCAAGGGCAGCACCGTTGATCGCCGCGACGACCGGGCGGCCCAGCGTCTCCAGGGTTCGAAGTTGTGCCTTGATCTCGGTCACCGTTGTGTAGAGCTCTTGGGCCTGACCCGGTCCTGCGGCATACAAGTCGTCCAGGTCGCCGCCGGCGAAGAAGGTCCTCTTTGCCGAGGTGATGACCACCCCGCGGATGTCGTCCTTCTCCGCGACGAGGCGGTCGACAGCCGAACGCATGGACGCGACGTAGTCGGCGTTCATCGTGTTGGCCGACTGGTTCGGGTCGTCCAGGGTGAGGACGACGATGCCGTCACTGTCCTGGTCCCAGCGGATCGTGTTAGTTGTGGTCGTCATCGTCGCTTCCTTCGAGGTCGGGGGGTCGGACACGCTCGAGGTCGGGGGGGTCAGACACGCTCAACGAGGGTGGCCACGCCCATGCCGCCGCCGATGCACAAGGTGACGACGGCGCGGCGGGCTTCGCGGCGCTCGAGCTCATCGACCATGGTGCCGAGGATCATCGCGCCGGTCGCGCCGAGCGGGTGCCCCATGGCGATGGCGCCCCCGTTGACGTTGAGCTTGTCGTCGGGGATACCCAGATCCTTCTGGTACTTCAGCACCACCGATGCGAAAGCCTCGTTGATCTCGAAGAGGTCGATGTCCTCGACGGTCAGGCCGGCCGTCCTGAGCAGCTTTTCGGTGGCGGGGGTCGGCCCGGTGAGCATGATCGTGGAGTCAGCGCCGGTCGTCGCGGTGGCCGTGATGCGTGCCCGCGGGGTCAGGCCGAGCTTCGTGCCGATCTCTTCGGAGCCGACGACGACCAGAGCCGCGCCGTCGACGATCCCGGAACTGTTGCCCGCGTGGTGCACGTGGTCGATCCGCTCGACCGCATGGAACTTCTGCAGAGCCACGGCGTCGAAACCCCCGGCCTGCCCAATTGTCGCGAACGAGGGCTTGAGGGTAGCCAACGAGGCCAGACTCGTGCCAGGGCGCAGGTGCTCGTCATGGTCGAGGATGACGAGGCCGTTGAGGTCACGCACGGGAACGACGGATCGCGCGAACCTGCCCTCGGCCCAGGCCTGGGCGGCCAGATCCTGGGAGCGGACGGCATACGTATCGACGTCAGCGCGGCTGAATCCCTCTATGGTCGCGATGAGGTCGGCGCCGATGCCCTGCGGCACGAAGGAGGTGTCGAAGTTCGTCGCCGGGTCCATCGCCCAGGCGCCTCCGTCGGAACCCATCGGCACCCGCGACATCGACTCGACACCCCCGGCGAGGATGAGGCTGTCCCACCCGGAGAGGACCTTCTGCGCGGCGATGTTGACCGCTTCGAGTCCACTGGCGCAGAAGCGATTGACCTGCATCCCGGCGACGGTGTCCGGCAGGCCCGCAGCCAGGGCAGCGATCCGGGGCAGGACCGCCCCCTGGTCGCCGATGGGGGTGACGATCCCCATGACAACGTCGTCGATTCGCGCCGGGTCGAGTCCCGGATTGCGTTCGCGCAGAGCGTGTATGAGGCCAACGGTCAGGTCGATCGGCTTGGTCGCGTGTAGGGAACCGTGCTTGCCGCGTCCGCGGGGGGTGCGGACGTGGTCGTAAATGTATGCCTGGGTCACGGGTGGGTCCTTGATGGTTGGTGGGGTGCTCGGGTCAGGCGGATGCCGAAGCGCGGTCCAAGAAGGCTGAGAGCGGATCGGACAGCTCCGCCGGTCGGTCACCCCAGTCGTGCACGACTGCGGTTCCGGCAATCAGATCATGGAGGGCGAGCTGTCTGGGATGGACCACGCTGAGCAGGAAGCCGAACCCGAAGAGGGCGATGCTCAGCGGAACGGCCAGGGTGCGCACGAGCGCACGCCCCGGCGTGACTGTTGTCCCCTCGGCGCAGACCACCCGCAATCCCAGGATGGCCTTGCCGAGCGTCCGACCGCTCACCGCCACGCTCCAGAAGAGGTAGCCGAAGGCCCACAGCAGGAACGCCCAGCGTGCGATCGGTCCGGCCCGGTGCTCGCTGATCGAGACTCCGAAGAATGCCGTGGTGAGCAGTTCGACTCCCGCGTAGCCGAGGGAGAAGGTCGCGAACACGACCAAGACGTCGAGCATCGCGGCGAGGGCTCGGGGCACTATTCCGGCATAGTGCCCGGTGACGCTGCGCCGGGACCCGGTGATGATCTCCTCGGGGGTGGTCGCGGTGGCGGCAAGAAGTGGGGGAGCAACAGGGCGGTGGGCACGGTCTCGGCGCAGCAGTCTGCTGACGGCGCCTTGGAGCACCGTGTCCAGCCCGGCGATCTGACGGCGGGCCACGTCCAGTGCGGAGGTCGCCATCTGACTGGTGCTCGCTGCGACCAGATCGCCGACCCCGGAGCGGGCCGCCAGGGCGGCGACGTCCACCCGGGACATTAGGGCGTCGATGTCCACTCTGGATATCAGGGCGTCGACATCGACCCTGGATATCAGGGCGTCGACATCGACCCTGGACATTAGGGCGTCGATGTCCACTCTGGATATCAGGGCGTCGATGTCGAGCCGCGCGAGCAGAGCGTTGGCATCGACCCGCTCGAGTGGGGCATTGATATCGACACGGTCGACCAGGGCGTTGGCATCGACCCGCTCGAGCAGGGCGTCGACGTCGACGCGGTCGAGGAGGGGGTTGGGGTCTACCCGGTCGAGCAGTGCGTTGGGGTCTACCCGGTCGAGGGCGGCGTTGAGGTCAACTCGCGCCACCAGCGCGTCGATGTCGACATGATCGAGGATGAGGTCTGGCTGGACCGTCTCGACGACGCGCTCGGTGACCCTACCAGCGACCCGATCGAACAGCCCGCGTGACTCACGATCTGCCATGCGAAGTGACTCTACGCATCGGCCATTGGCGGCATATGCTGCACCATGCGCACCTATGTTGTCACGGGTTCGGCATCAGGCATCGGCAAGGCAGCAGCGGCGAAGCTCATGGAACAGGGGCACCGGGTCATCGGTGTGGATCTGCGCGCCGCAGATGTCGTCGCGGACCTGTCTACCCCAGCTGGCCGGGAACAGGCAGTGGGCGGAGTGCTCGATGCGAGCGACGGTCGCCTCGACGCGCTCATCGCCAACGCCGGGCTCGCCACACCCACGCCGACGACGGTGTCGGTCAACTACTTCGGGACGGTAGCCCTCATCGAGGGGCTGCGGCCGGCGCTGGTCGACAGCGCCGCCCCGCGGATTGCCGTCACATCGTCGATGGCCAGTCTGTATCCACCGTCCACCGATCTGGTCGACGCTTGTCTCGCTGGTGACGAACAGAGTGCCCTGGCCATCGCGGCGGAGCTCGCCAAAGACCCTCGAGCGGGGAATCTCATCTACGGCTCGACAAAACGAGCGGTGGGCCGCTGGATCCGTCGGGTCGCCGCGACGGCGGAGTATGCCGGGGCCGGCATCCCGATCAACGCTGCAGGACCGGGTGTCGTCGAGACCCCGATGACCGCCGAACTCCTGGCAACGCCCGAGTCCACAGCCGCAGTCGATGCAGTCGTGCCGATGCCCCTTGGTGGGCACCTTGCCGCCGGAGATGTCGCCGAACTGCTGCTGTGGCTCACCTCGCCGGCGAATACCCACCTGTGCGGGCAGACGATCTATATCGACGGCGGCAGTGATGTCGTGATGCGCGGCGAAGACATCTGGTCCTGGCACGACAGCTGAAGTCCTGCCCGCCTCGAGCGGTGCGGCGGCGCGCATGCACCGGCAGGGTGGCCGCCCGTTCGTGAGCAAGCGGCTACTTCTGCGGTTGTCCTGCAGAACGGGCAGCAGGCTGCGCTCTTTGCAGGACAACCCCTTTGCAGGACGACTCCTCTGCAGGACAGCCACGTGCAAGAGTCCCCTCCACTGAGCTTCGGAGGTGGATTGCCAGCGGCGGCGCGTAACGGCGGCTAGGCGTGCCAATACCGCTGGCCTAGCCTTCCTACTGGCCGCGCTGAACCCCACGAACCTGGTCCTCGCCGCGACCGCCGGTCTCGTCATCGGGCAGGGGAAACAGGTCGTGGCCACGCTGATCGTCTTCGTGCTCCTGGCCGCGGCATCAGTGGTCGGCCTGGTGGCGGCCTACTCGGTGGCTGCCGAACCCTTCACCCCGAAGCTGCAGACGATGCAGGGCTGGCTGGTTGCCAACAACGCAAGCCGTCATGGCGGTGCTGCTGCTGGTGATCGGTACGACGATGATCGGCAAGGCGTTGGCCGCCTGGTGAGGCCGCGCAGAACTGCTGCCCCAGGGAGTGCAGGACGCCGGGAGCGTCAACTCGCCGCTGATCCGCCGCTGAGCTGCTGAGCTGCTGAGCCGCTGAGGTGGTGCTGTCTCGGTGCTGTCCCCGGGGTTGTCCTGCAGAACGGGCAGCATGCTGCGCTCTTTGCAGGACAAACGCGCTGCAGGACGGCCGCTGTGCGGCGGGTGGCTGTATGTCGGGTTGTCCACAGGCTTGAGGGTCCGGGTGTCGTCGGGGTGGCGGGCTCGTCTACGGTGGCGTGATGGTGCGTGCAGGGGGTCTCGTCGCAGGAGCTGCGCTGGCGGGGCTGGTCTTGGCTGGTTGCGGCGGGTCCGGCAGCGACCGGGGGACCACTCCTTCTGCCTCGACGGTGACATCGGCCTCGTCGAGTGCATCGATTGCTGCCCCTTCTGCGAGTCCGTCGTATTCGGTGCCGCCGGAGGCGAGGGTGCAGACCGAGGCGGGGGCGGTCGCGTTCGTGACGTTCTACTTCGAGCAGGTCAACAAGGGCTTGATGGCCCCAGATCCCGACTTGATCAGTGGATTGTCGGACCCCGAGTGTCAGGGGTGCGTCAGCTTGACCGATCTTGCCAGGAGCCTTATGAATGAGTCCCACCACTACCAATCAGCAGCAGTGTCGGTGCACAACGTCCGTCCTGCACCCGGCGCCCGCACAACCGAGCAGTTCATCGACTTTGTCCTCGAACAACACGACGCGAACGTCGTTGACTCAAACGGCGCGATCGTTGAGAGGGTCCAAGCCTCCAGAGAAGACCGGAGAGTGCTGTTGGAATGGAGGGACGCGCGGTGGCTTACGCGTGGAATCGCCTAACCCTGTCGTTCGCCGCCTTCCTCGTCCTGGCTGGCATCCTCGCCGGAGAGGCTGCAGCGGACAAGAGCGTCGTCGGAGCTCTGAAGGCGAGCAATGACGCGATCAGCATGGCTGGGTTGTCAGCCGGTCAGTTGAGGGACTTGGGGGCGAACATCAAGGGGGCGGTGGGGGCGCCGGCATTGGGGCCGTGGACGCAGGTGGCGGCGACGACGTATTGCAATGGTTCGCGTCCTGGGGGTGTGGATGCTGATGTCAGTTGTACGAGTGAGTGGCTGGTGTGCAATCCAGCAGGGGTGGCGGCTGCGGATCCGTTGGGGCCGGCGGTGAATGTGTGGACGCGTCTGGTCAACGAGGCTGGGCAGCCTGTGGACGGGGCAAATCAGGTCATTGCCGGTGATGGGTGGCGGCTGGTCGGGTTCACCTGTTTGCCGAACCTGGTCCCTGGCGCTGCTGCTGCGTTGACGATGGCCGACATTGTCCGCCAGTTCCATGACACTAAGTTCGCGGTCCCCCAGGTCAGTGTTCAGCCGGTGGGGGGGACCACATTGGTGAACTTGCCGACCTACTTCGAGTTGGTGTGGCCCACGCAGGGGTTCGCCCCTGGCGGTGTGGACACCACGACGTTGGTGGGGCATCAGGTGCGGATCCGGCCGACCCTGGTGGGGGCGGAGTATTTTTTCGGGGACGGGGCCAGTTCGGGGGCGACCCTGTCGCTGGGTGGGCCGTATCCGACTGGGGACATCGTTCACACCTACTCCACCTCGGGGAGTGTCCAGGTCCGGGTGGACGTCACCTACGGTGGGCAGTTCTCCGTCGACGGGGGTGAATGGATCGAGGTCCCCGGTACCGCGGTGGTGACCGGTACTGCGTTCCCGCTGCGGGTGGCCGAAGCCCGCGCCCGCCTCTACAGCAACTGAACCCGCCACCTGGCATCCACGCCCACGAGTCGGTGCGTGCGCCACGAGTCGGCGCACCACAACACGCCGACTCGACACCGCGACGCCGACTCGACACCGCGACGCCGACTCGACGCGACCGGACCGGACAAGGCCGGACCGGTGTCGAACATTCGGCCTATTGTCCGAAAGATCGGCAACGGCGAGAACGATTCGGCGAGAACGAGCCGGCGCGGCGGCGAATGCCCTGTCAGTGCCCGCTGAGAGAATCTGGCACATGGAGATGACCATAGCCTTGGCCCTGGGGCGCCGGTTGTTGCGCGAGCACGGGCTCGACGACTGGCGGCTCATCGCAGACGACGCCAAGACGCGAGCTGGCGTCTGCCGCTTCCGGACCCGGACGATCTCCCTGAGCCGTCCATTGACCCTCCTACACGACGAAGACCTCGTCCGCGACACGATCCTGCACGAGATCGCGCACGCGCTCGTCGGACCCCTGCACGGTCACGACGCGACGTGGCGCACTACCGCGCTGCGGATCGGTTGCAGCGGAGAGCGGCTCGTCGACCCCGGTGCCCCGCGGGTGGTCGGCGACTGGAGAGGCACCTGCCCCGCGGGTCATGAGACGACCCGACATCGGCGCCCGCAGCGGGTCGTCAGCTGCCATCGATGCCACCGGACGTTCAGCCCACACCACATCATCACCTGGACCTATCGAGGCCGTGCGGTGGCCATGTCCGAGCGATACCAGAGTGAGCTGGAGAGCATTCGGCGTCGCCACAACCTCCCCACCGCTGGTGCTCCCCTGCAGTTGCGCGACCGTCCGGTTCTCCCGACCCGGCCCCACCCGGCGGTCATCGCCATCGGGACGACGGTCCGGGTCCTTGCCCGCGGCCGGCTGGACGGTCAGCTCGGTGACGTGGAGGCCGTCCACGAGACCCGGTGCCAGGTCCGGGTGGCCGGCGACCTCTATCTCATCCCGCACCACCTCCTTGAGGTGTCTGACTCTCTGGTTGGCTGAGCTTTCGGGATCGGTAGAAGAATGGGCAACGAAGGAGGCAGCATGACGACACCCGTGGATTGGCGCGACATCGGTTACCGCACTTGGCCGATCGCTGTGATCGCACCCGATCCGGACCATCCCTCACGCGCTCTCGTCCTGGGCGGAGGAGGGGCCACCGGGGTGGCCTGGCTCGGCGGGCTGGCAGCCGGCCTGCGGGACCTGGGCGTGGAGTTGCGTGACGCCGACACCATTGTCGGCACGTCCGCGGGCTCGGTCGCCGGGGCGCATCTGCGCCTCGATGACCCCGAGACCACAGCGGACGTGTCCATGGAGAACTTCCTCAACAGCGAGCGGTTCACCGGCTTGGGTCGGATCGGCGGGCACGAGGCGTTCAACCTGATTCGGGGAGCCCTGCATCCCAATCGGGGCGCCGGGCGCCGCCTCGTCGGGATGATCTCGACCGGAGCGCACACCCTTGCCGAAGAGGAGTTCATCAGAATCGTCTCCCGTGACCTGGAAGGTGCCGACTGGCCAGAGGAGTCATTGCTCATCACCGCTGTCGACGTTCGCAACGGAACACCTGTGGTTTTCCACAAGGACAGTGGCGTGCCTCTGCAACTCGCGATGGCCGCCAGTTGCGCTGTGCCTGGCGTGTTCCCTCCGATCACCATCGGCGGCCGTCGCTACATGGACGGGGGCGTGCGCAGTGTCGCCAATGTCGACCTCGCTGCCGGCCACGATCGCGTTCTCGTCCTGGCACCCATCCCGTTCTCCCTGGGTCGACGCGGCAACCCTTCGATCCAGGCGCGTGAGCTGCGAGATCATTCCCGCACGTTGACCGTCGTCCCCGATGCGGCGACTCGGCGGGCCGTCGGGCTCGGCGTTCTGGACATGCACCGGACCCGACCGGCATACGAGGCCGGGTTCATCCAGGCCGAACGCATCGTCGGGCGGGTCGAGCAGCTGTGGACGAACTAGATTGGCCTGATCCCTTAACAGCGAAGGAGCGCGAGCATGGTTGACGGGTCCGAAGGCGTCCACGGGACACAGCAGCACATCGAGATCACTGAGCGCTATGCCGCGCACAACTACCACCCGCTGCCGGTAGTTCTGGCGCAGGGCAACGGCGCCTGGGTCACCGATGTCGAGGGGCGACGCTATCTCGACTGTCTCGCTGGCTACTCGGCCCTGAACTTCGGCCACTCCCACCCGCGGCTTGTGCAGCGTGCTCAGGAGCAGGTCGCGCGGCTCACCCTGACCAGCAGGGCGTTCTACAACGATCAGCTCGGCCCGTTCGCCCAGGCACTGGCAGAGCTTGCCGGCAAGGACATGATTCTGCCGATGAACTCCGGCGCCGAAGCGGTCGAGACCGCGATCAAGGTGAGCCGGAAGTGGGGCTACCAGGTCAAAGGCGTCCCGGAGGACCAGGCGAACATCATCGTCATGGAGGGCAACTTCCACGGGCGGACCACGACGATCATCTCCTTCTCCGACGACAAGGTGGCCCGAGACAACTACGGCCCGTACACCCCGGGTTTCCGCACGGTGACCTACGGCGACATCAATGCTGTTCGGGCGGCCGTGGACGACTTCACCGTCGCCGTACTCTTCGAGCCGATCCAGGGGGAGGGCGGGGTCGTCGTTCCCCCCGAGGGGTTCCTGCGGGACCTGCGGGAGCTCTGCACCCAGACGAACGTCCTCATGGTGGCAGACGAGATCCAGTCGGGCCTGGGCCGCACCGGAACGACCTTCGCGTGCGACCTCGAACAGGTGGTCCCGGATGTCTACATCCTCGGCAAGGCCCTCGGCGGCGGCATCGTCCCGGTCTCGGCTGTGGTCGCGAACACGGATGTCCTCGGTGTCATCACGCCCGGGGCGCATGGCTCGACCTTTGGGGGCAACCCACTCGGGGCTGCGGTGGGGCACGAGGTCGTCAACCTGCTCGCCACCGGCGAGTTCCAGGAACGGGCGGCGCGGCTGGGCGCCCGACTACGAAGCGGCCTAGCCCCCCTCGTGGGCCACGGCCTCGACGCGGTCCGAGTGCGCGGACTGTGGGCTGGCCTCGACGTCTCCCCCGGCGGACCGACCGGTCGGGACTTGTGTTCAGCCCTGTGCGCCAAGGGTGTCCTGGCCAAGGACACCCACGGGATGACGATCAGGCTCGCCCCACCCCTGGTGATCACCGAGGACGAGATAGATCTCCTCGTCGCCGCCGTCAGCTCCGTGATCACCGAACAGTCCGTAATCACCGAACAGTCAGTGATCACGGAACAGTCGGTGGCCGCAGAGGGCGCCGGGCCGACCGGGTGATCAGCGGCCTGACCTGGGCTCTGGTCGCTCTGTGCGCGGTGATCGTCCTCGTGGCCGGCTTCTACGCGTGGCGTGACCGGCTCATCGATGACAAGGTGCTCGCCCTGCTCGCGCTCGTTGAGATCGGCATCCTCGTCCAGCTCGTCGCGGCGCTGACCCATCTGACCCACGTCAGCGACGTCGACGAGAGGCTCACCCTCGTGGCCTACCTCGTCTCCCTGCCCGTCGTACCGATGGGGACCGCATTCCTGGCCATCAAGGAGAAGACCCGCTGGGCGATGGCGGCGCTCGCCATTGGGGCCTTCGCCGTTGCCGTCATGATGGTGCGCTGCCAGCAGATCTGGGACGGTCCCGGTGCCTGACCCCACGGTGCCCGACCCCACTCCGGATTCGGCCACGCTGCCCTCGCGCCCTCGTCGAGCCGGCACCGGGCCGGGCCGAATCCTCGTCGCCGCGTATGCCGTTCTTGCCCTCGCCGCGACCGGCCGGTCGATCATGCAGATCGTTCTCTACTTCCAGCGGGCTCCGCTGGCCTACCTGCTGTCCGCGCTCGCTGCGGTCATCTATCTCATCGCCACGATCGCCCTGGCTCGCGGCGACCGGACCTCGGCCCGGGTGGCCTTCGTAGCGATCAGCATCGAACTCGCTGGCGTCCTCATCGTCGGGACCCTGTCGTATGCGCTGCCGAGCGCATTCCCCGACAAGACGGTCTGGAGCCACTTCGGGTCCGGATACGGCTACGTCCCGCTCGTCCTCCCGATTCTGGGCCTGTGGTGGCTCCACCGGCTCTCCCGCACCGGACCGGCCGGGCTCAGTCCACAGTGACGAGGAAGACCGGGATCTCCCGGCCCCCGCTCCTGGCCTGGTACTCGGCATACGGGGGGTATGCGGCAACGCACCGGGGCCACCACTGCTCCCGTTCCTGCGGGGTCGCCAGCCGCGCCGTCGCCGACCGGGTGACCGCGCCGTCCTGGATCTCGACGTGCGGGTTGGCTTTCATGGACCAGTACCACTGCGGGTGCTCCGGCGCGCCGCCCTTGGAAGCGACGGCGGCATACGTCCCGTCGTGCTCGACTCGCATGAGCGGCACTCGTCGCCAGTGCCCGGATCTGGCCCCCTGGACGTGATAAACCACGACCGGCAGACCCTGGATCGTTGCGGCCGCAGTCGTCCCGGCCGCCTGGATTGCGGCGAGCTGTGTGCTCACCCAGCCGACTGGGCTGTCGACATAGACCCGTTCTGATTCTGTGCTCATCGACCGGCTCCTTTCAGGCCTGCGAGGAGGTCTGCCACAGGTTGATCCCCGACTCGACCGCATGGCGGTCGATCGCCGTGAGCTCCTCGGCGGTGAAGTCGAGATTGCGCACCGCGTCGAGAGAGTCGTCGAGTTGGACCACCGAGGAGGCCCCCACCAGCGCGGAGGTGACCCGGGCGTCCCGCAGGACCCAGGCGATGGCCATCTGGGCCAAGCTTTGGCCGCGTCCCCCTGCGATGTCGTTGAGGGCGCGCAGATGCCTCAGGGTCCGCTTGGTGAGCAGACTCGGATCGAGACTCTTTCCCTGGCTCGCCCGGGAGCCGAGCGGGATCCCGGTGAGGTACGTGCTCGTCAGCATTCCCTGGGCCAGCGGGGAGAACGCAATGCATCCGACACCCGCGTCGCCAAGGACGTCGAGCAGATCCTCCTCGACCCACCGGTTGAGCATCGAGTAGGACGGCTGGTGGATGAGCATCGGGGTGCCCAGGGACCGCAGGATGGTCATCGCTTCCCGGGTGCGGGCGCCCGAGTAGGACGAGATGCCGACGTACAGCGCCTTGCCGGCCCGGACCAGGGCGTCCAAGGCTCCCAGGGTCTCCTCGAGGGGAGTCGTCGGGTCGAAGCGGTGACTGTAGAAGATGTCGACGTAGTCCAGGCCCATCCGCCGCAGTGACTGCTCGCAGCTCGCGACCAGGTACTTGCGTGACCCACCACCTTGACCGTAGGGGCCGGGCCACATGTCGTAGCCCGCCTTGCTCGAGATGACGAGTTCGTCCCGGTAGGCCCGGAAGTCTCGGGCGAACAGGGTCCCGAAATTGCGTTCCGCACTGCCATAGGGCGGCCCGTAGTTGTTCGCCAGGTCGAAGTGGGTCACACCCCGGTCGAAGGCGCGGCGCAGGATCGCCTGCTGACGCTCCAGCGGCACGTCGTCGCCGAAGTTGTGCCACAGGCCGAGGCTGATCGCGGGCAGGTCCAGACCGGAACGGCCGGCGCGCCGATAGGGCATACCGGCGTCGTAACGTCCCCGATCGGCCCGGTACTCGTCGACATAGAAGGTCACAGAACCCATCATGTCCGGCTCGCGGGGCGGACATGGTTTGGCATCGAGGGGTGGACGGCATACCCTGCTGCACAGGTCATGAGTGTCAGCGTCAAGCCCCGGCTCGCTGGCCGGCAACCCTCCACCGCGGTGGGGTGCCCCGGGTGAAGACCTGGCGAGCGGCACCCGCCGTCCGCAAGCGCGGGACTCCATCCCGGATCCACCCGCCACCGTCTTGTCCGTATGCCGCGTACCCACCATCGGGTGCCCGGCACCGACTCGCTTCAGGAGCGACGATGACCGACACGTCCCAGTGGGGCTTTGAGACCAAGCAGATCCACGCCGGGCAGGTGCCCGACCCCGCGACCGGGGCCCGCGCCTTGCCCATCTACCAGACGACGAGCTTCGTCTTCGACAGCTCCGAGCACGCCGCGAACCTGTTCGCGCTCAAGGAGCTCGGCA
Source organism: Phycicoccus sp. (assembly GCA_039812375.1). GTDB lineage: Bacteria > Actinomycetota > Actinomycetes > Actinomycetales > Dermatophilaceae > JAGOME01. Next base: position 15,861 of record JBDIAO010000043.1, read on the forward strand.
ACATCTACACCCGGATCATGAACCCGACCCAGGCCGCCGTCGAGGACCGGATCGCCGCCCTCGAGGGCGGGATCGGCGCCCTCCTGGTCGCCTCGGGGCAGGCGGCAACGACGCTGGCCCTGCACAACATCGCCGAAGCTGGCGACCACATCGTCGCCTCGGCGGCGCTCTACGGCGGGACGTTCAACCTGCTGAAGTACTCCTTTGCTCGCCTGGGCATCGAGGTGTCCTTCGTCGAGGACCAGAACGACCCGGCAGCCTGGCGGGCCGCGGCACGGCCGAACACCAAGGCCTTCTTCGCCGAGACGATCGCCAACCCGAAGGCCGACGTGCTCGACATCGAGGCCATCGCCGACACCGCCCATGATCTCGGGGTGCCGCTCGTGGTCGACAACACCATCGCCACCCCCTATGTGCTCAATCCGCTCCGGCACGGTGCCGACGTCGTCGTGCACTCGGCGACGAAATATCTCGGTGGGCACGGCACGGTCATCGCGGGGGTCATCGTCGACGGCGGGTCGTTCGACTTCGGGGCTGACCCGGAAAAGTTCCCCGGCTGGAACACCCCGGACGAGAGCTACCACGGGCTGGTCTACGCCCGGGATCTGGGCAAGGACGGACCGTTCGGCGCAAACGTCTCCTTCGGTCTCAAAGCGCGGGTGCAGTTGCTGCGCGACCTCGGACCGTCGATCTCACCGTTCAACGCCTTCCTCCTCGCCCAGGGAATCGAGACCCTCTCCCTGCGGGTCGAGCGGCACTTGGCCAACACCGCCGAGGTCGTCCAATATCTCGTCGCCCACCCCCAGGTCCAGGCGGTGTCCTGGGCGTCGCTGCCGACCAGCCCGGCCTACGAACGGGCGCAGAAATACACCCCCAAGGGCGCCGGAGCGGTCCTCTCATTCGAGATAGCCGGTGGGCAGGCTGCCGGGCAGGCCTTCGTCGAGGCGCTCACCCTGCACAGCCACGTCGCGAACATCGGTGATGTGCGCTCGCTGGCGATCCACCCGGCGACGACGACACACAGCCAAGGTGGCGACGCCGACCGCCTCGCGGCCGGAGTCACCCCGGGACTGGTCCGGATCTGTGTCGGGCTGGAGTCGATCCAAGACATCATCGCCGACCTCGAGACCGGATTCGCCGCGGCTGCCCAGACCACCGCCGACGCGGCCTGATCCGCCCTCCACCTCGACAGACGCGGCCTTCACCTCGACAGAGGCCGCCTGCACCCCGCCAGGCGGTTATCCACAGTCCTGGTAGGCCTGTGGATGACGGCACAGCCCCCACGACGGACTTCCGTAGCGTGGGGGCTATGCCGTCCTATCGCGCCGACCCTGCGCCCATCGCTGCGCTCGCGGACGCACTCGAGGTTCTCGGCGAAGATCTCGCCGGGATGGACCAGGTCAATCTGACCGCCGAGTTCCCACCTGGTGCTGCTGCGCCCAAAGTCGAGGACCTGATCCTCAACTGGCGCCAGGAACGCCTCGCCCTCGCCCGGGCCCTGGGAGAACTGAGCGACCGGGTCCGCGCCGCAGCAGCAGGCTACGCCGACGCCGAGGGCGCGGCCGGACGATGAGCAACACCCCCTTGATCCCAGGTGGCCGAGGCTGAGCGAGTCGCACTCGAACTGCATCTGCCCGGCGTGGTCGATCCAACCGAACGCCTTGGCATTCTCACTCGCATCGAGGCCCTGCTCTGCCGGCAGAAGGAGGCGGAGGCGCGGGCCCTCGCCGCATACGAGTCCTTCCTGCACGCCGACGCCCGGTGCGCGAGCAGGCTCGCCGGTCTCTGTGCGGACGTCCTCACCGACTCGGGACCGTATGCCGTGATCAGTCGGGCCGAGCGTTGGGGGTCGGCTCTGGCGCTGGGCTCCCTGGCCGGCCGATGGGTCCCGCCCCTGGCGGTCATCGGCTGGGGCGCGGACGTGCTCGCCACTGCCGCGGCCACGACCCGATATGTCGTCTGGGACGAGGGCGACGGCACCCAGCTATCGGTCAGCCTGGCTGCCAGCGTGCTCGGCGGCCCGTCGGCACGGCGGCTCCTGGCCACCGGCTGGACGGCCGCCGGTACGTCCGCCGCAGTGACCGCGACGCAGCAGGCGGAGGCCGCTTGGGAGCAGGCCGCGTGAGTGCGAGAGCGCCGGCCCGGGGGACTCGACCCCGCGGTTGGCCTGGCGAACGGACCGACCCGATGACCGGGCCGCCTATCCTTGGGCGGTGCCCGAGCAGCCCCGCCGGCCCCGGCCGCCCCTGACGCCGGCCCAGCTGCGCTATCCGGAGCATCTACCTGTCGTCCAGCGCCGTGACGAGATCCTCGCCGCCATCACCGACCACCAGGTTGTCGTGGTCGCCGGCGAGACCGGCTCTGGCAAGACCACCCAGCTGCCCAAGATGTGCCTCGAGCTCGGTCTGGGCGCTCGCGGCCAGATTGGGCACACCCAGCCCCGCCGGATTGCCGCCCGGTCCACCGCAGAACGGATCGCCGAGGAGATGGGTGTCGAGGTGGGCCACGACGTCGGCTACCAGGTGCGGTTCACCCAAGCGTCCAGTGCCCGGACCCGGATCAAGGTGATGACCGACGGGATCCTGCTCAACGAGCTGCACCGGGACCGGGATCTGCGTCGTTATGAGGTCGTCATCGTCGACGAGGCGCACGAGCGCTCGCTCAACGTCGACTTCATTCTTGGCTACCTCAAGGCGATCCTGCCGCGCCGCCCTGACCTGAAGGTCATCATCACCTCCGCCACGATCGACCCGGCCCGCTTCGCGCAGCACTTTGCCACCGACGCCCAGGGCCGCTCGGTCCGCCAGGTGCCGGTTATCGAGGTGTCCGGGCGCACCTATCCGGTGCAGATCCGATATCGCCCGATGATCGAACGTGACGGCCAGGGGCGGATCCTCGCCGAGAAGGACCAGGTCACCGCGGTGGTCGAGGCCGTCGAGGAGCTGTGGACCGAGGCCGGCCCGACCCGGACCGCTGACGACATCCTTGTCTTCTTCTCCGGTGAACGGGAGATCAAGGACGCCGCGGAGGCGCTGGCGGGTCTGTCGCTGCCGGACACCCAAATCCTGCCGCTCTACGCCCGGCTCTCCACAGCCGAGCAGCACCGCGTCTTCCACCGGGGCAGGCAGCGACGGATCATCCTCGCCACGAACGTCGCCGAGACATCGCTGACCGTGCCTGGAGTCGGTTTCGTCGTCGACACCGGTGTCGCCCGAATCTCCCGCTACTCCCAGCGCACCAAGGTCCAGCGTCTGCCCATCGAGCCGATCAGCCGGGCCAGTGCCGAGCAACGCTCCGGGAGGTGTGGCCGAGTCGCCGACGGGATCGCCATCCGGCTGTGGTCAGAGCAGGAGCACGAGAACCGTCCCGAGTTCACCGACCCGGAGATCTTGCGCACTTCGCTTGCCTCGGTGATCCTCCAGATGGCCTCTCTCAAGCTCGGGGACGTCACCGCCTTCCCGTTCCTGGACGCCCCTGACAGTCGCCAGATCGCCGACGGGGTTCGCCTGCTCGAGGAGCTGGGGGCCTTCGCCCCCGTGGTGACAGCCCCGGCGCGGACCCCCGAACAGGTGCCCGGGCAGCCGCCCGAACAGGTGCCCGGGCAGCCGCCCGAACAGGTGCCCGGGCAGCCGCCGGAACGGACGCGGGGCCGGCGCCGGGACCGTCCTCGCCCGCTCACGGCATACGGCCGGACCCTCGCGCGCCTCCCGGTGGATCCGAGGCTGGGCCGCATGCTTATCGAGGCAGGACGACTCGGGTGCACCCGCGAAGTGCTCGTCATCATCGCGGCCCTGTCCATCCAGGACCCGCGGGAGCGTCCCGCAGAGCAGCGGACCCAGGCCGACCAGGCCCACGCCAGGCATCGGCACCCCACGAGCGACTTCGCCACTGTGCACATGCTGTGGCGCTATCTGCGGGCTGAGCAGCGCGCCCGCTCGCACAGCGACTTCCGTCGGATGTGTCGCGCCGAGTTCCTGCACTACCTGCGCATCCGGGAGTGGCAAGACCTGCACGCGCAGCTGCGAGCAGCCTGCCTCTCGGCCGGCATCGACCCTGCGATCGGCACCGCACCGCGCGACGGTGAACCCGACTGGGACACCGTGCACCGCGCCCTGCTTGCCGGACTGCTCAGCCACATCGGGGTGTGGGAGGAGCCCCGGCGCGAGTATCTCGGCGCCCGCGGCGCCCGGTTCGCCATCGCCCCCGGCTCCACACTGCACCGCAGGCACCCCGCCTATGTTATGGCCGGTGAACTCGTCGAGACCTCGCGGCTATGGGCCCGCCAGGTCGCCCCGATCGACCCTGGATGGGCCGAAGCGGCCGGGGCGCACCTGCTCCGGCGGACCGTGAGCGAACCACGGTGGTCCAAGCGGCTCGGTGCCGTCGTCGCCAGTGAACGAGTCACCCTCTACGGAGTGCCGCTCGCCGTGGACCGGACCGTGCAGTACGCCCCGATCGACCCCCAGGCGGCACGGGACATCTTCATCCGCCGCGCTCTGGTCGAGGGGGACTGGGACACCCACCACCAGTTCTGGCGACGCAACCAGCGCCTCCTCGCCGACGCTGAGGAACTCGAGGAGCGAACCCGTCGACGCGACCTGGTCGTCGACGACGAGGTCGTCTTCGCGTTCTACGACGCCCGGATCCCGGACGGCGTCTGCAGCCAGCGGCACTTCGACCGGTGGTGGCGAGGGCAGGTGCGGACCCAGCCGGACCTGCTCACCTTCCCCGAGGGTCTCCTGGTGACCGGCGAGGCAGGTGAGGTCGCCGTCGAGGACTACCCCCGGAGCTGGCGTCAGGGGGACCTCGACTTTCCGCTGACGTACGAGTTCGCCCCGGGAGCCGCTCGTGACGGCGTCACGGTGCACATCCCCGCTGCGGTGCTCAACCGGGTCGAGGAGACCGGCTTCGACTGGCAGGTGCCCGGACTGCGTGAAGATCTCGCGGTCGCTCTCATCAAGTCCTTGCCCAAGGTGACCCGCCGGCACCTCGTCCCCGTACCGAACCACGCCATGGCGGCCCTGTCGCAGGTCGACCCGGCCGGTGGCACGTTCACCGACGAGCTGGCCCGGGTCCTCTTCGCCCGAACCGGCGTGCGGATCGACCCCGAGGAGTGGGACGTGGCGCGCATCCCGAGCCACCTGCGGGTCACCTTCGTGGTCGAGGACGGGCAGGGCCAGGTGGTGGCCACCGGCAAGGACCTTGCTGCCCTGCGGGAGCAGACCAGCGCCGCGGTCCGTTCGACGATGACCTCTGCCGCCGCCCAGCTCGAACGTGCCGGACTGACCTCGTTTCCCGAGGGTGGAGTGCCAGCCACGTTCACGGGTCGGGCCGGTGGTCATGACGTGCGTGGCTTCCCCGCACTGATCGACCAAGGGTCCACCGTGGCCCTGCGGGTCCTGCCCGATGAGGTGTCGGCCCAGGCCGCGCACGCACGCGGAGTGCGCCGCCTGCTTCTCCTGGGCACCGAGCCGCCGTGGAAACGGGTGCTGTCCCGGCTCAGCAATGACGAGAAGCTGGCCTTGGCCACGGTCCCAGACGGTGACGTGCCCGCCCTCCTGGCCGACTGCCTCGCGGCGTCGGTCGACGACATCGTTGCCGGTGCCGTCCCGGGGACCATCCGCACCCCGCCGGAGTATGCCGCCGCCTTGGCTGCCGTGCGCACCCACACTCCGGCCAGGGTTCTGACCACGCTCCACCAGGTTGGTCCGATCCTGGTCACCGCCGACGACATCCGTCGGACTCTGACGGCTCTTGAGCAGGGGGCGGCGGCGCAGCGGCTCGCTCCGACCCTGGCAGATGTGCGTGCCCAGCTCGACTCCCTGACCCGGCCCGGCTTCGTCGCGGACACGTCGTTGGCTCACCTTCCGGACTTGCGACGGTGGTTGCGCGCCATCGAGATCCGGCTCGAGAGAGCCCCGTCGAACCCGCGTGAGGCGCTGTTGCAGGCCGACGTCGACGCCGTCGAGACGGCATACGCCGACACCGTCAACGCGCTCCCGGCCCACCGGCGGACCGGGACGGACGTCCTCGCGGTGGCGCGGCTGATCGAGGAACTGCGGGTCGGGCTCTTCGCGCAGTCCGTGGGCACAGCGGTGCCGGTCTCGGTCAAGCGGGTCCGGGCGGCGATCGCCACCCTGGGTGCCTGACCGGCGGGAATCCACCGGCGGCAACGGGGCGTTGACCACAACGACATGACGCTTCCTGCCATCTCCTGAGAGGGTGGTCCCGTGCAGAGCCCCACCGACCTCTTCCGCCTCGAGACCGACGGCGACCTGACGCCGCGTCCCGGTGTGCTTCTCGTCGCGCTCGGGGCCTTCATCGACGCCGGGCACGTCCAGCGAGTGCTGGCCGAGCATCTGCTCAGTTCGTGTGAGGCGCGGGTCATCGCATCTTTCGACGTCGACCAGCTCCTGGACTATCGGGGCCGGCGTCCACTCATGGTCTTCGACACCAACCGCTGGGCGTCCTACGAGGACCCGTCCATGCTTGTGCACTTCCTCGCAGACCGGGACGGGCAGCCCTACTATCTCCTCGCCGGGCCGGAACCGGACTATCAGTGGGAACGGGTCGTCGAGGCGATCCGCATGCTCATGACGCTGCTGGGAATCACCCTCGTCGTCAGTGTCCACGGCATCCCCATGGGAGTGCCGCACACCCGTCCGGTGGGGATGACCGCCCATGCCACCGATCCCCAGCTCATCGGTGAGAGCCGCTCGCCTTTCGGACGAGTTCAGGTGCCGGGCTCACTGGCAGCCCTGCTCGAGTTGCGCCTGGGTGAGGCTGGCCTGAACGCCCTCGGTTTCGCGGTGCACGTGCCGCATTACCTGGCCCAGACGGAGTGGGCCGAGGGTGCCCTGGCTGCGCTCAACGCGGTCGTCGACGCCACCGGGCTCAACCTGCCCAACGACGACCTCGTCGCCAGGGCGGGGGAGAACACCCGGGCCATCGCCGCTGAGCTTGCCGAGAACGCCGAGGCCGGGACGCTGGTCGCCGCGCTCGAGCAGCAGTACGACCAGTTCGTCGAGGGGAACCAGCGACCCAGTCTGCTCGCCACCGAGCAGGGCGAGCTGCCGTCGGCCGACGAGCTCGGGGCCGAGTTCGAGGCGTTCTTGAAGAACGCCTCCGACGACGGGGCCTGACCGGTGGAGGTGTCCTCACGGCTGGCCGGCCGGACGGCCATCGTCACCGGAGCCAGTCGTGGGATCGGCCACGCCGTGGCTGCCCGCCTCCTCGCCGAGGGGGCGAACGTCGTCCTGACAGCCCGCAAGCCGGACGCACTGGCAGCCGCAGCCGAGTGGCTCGGCGGCCCGGACCGGGTCCGCTGGGTCGCCGGAAGTGCCGATGACCCGGACCATCAGGACGAGACCATCGCTGTTGCGAGCGAGGCGTTCGCCCAGCCGGTGACGATGCTCGTCAACAACACCGGGATCAACCCTGTCTACGGCCCGCTCATGGACCTCGATCTCGGTGCCGCCCGCAAGATCGTCGAGGTGAACGCTCTGGCCGCCCTGTCCTGGGTGCAGAAGTTGCATGCGACCGGGCTGGGCCACCGTGGGGGCGCGATCGTCAACGTCGCCTCCGTTGCTGGAGTGCGGGCCGCGCCTGGGATCGGGTTCTACGGGGCGAGCAAGGCGATGCTCATCCATCTCACCCAGGAGCTCGCCGTCGAGCTCGGGCCCACGGTTCGGGTCAACGCCATCGCCCCCGCGGTGGTCAAGACCCGGTTCGCCACGGCGCTGTATGCCGGCCGTGAGGAGGAGGTCGCCGGCGCCTACCCGCTGCGGCGGCTCGGGGTGCCCGAGGACATCGGCGGCGCAGTCGCCTTCCTGCTCTCCGATGACGCGGCCTGGGTCACCGGACAGGTCCTCGTCCTCGACGGTGGCCTGCTGCTGCGGGGCGGTATCTGAGCACTGGGGCCGTCTGAGGAAGAGCTGGGCCTTCGGGGTGGCTCAGACCTAGGAAAGGATGCGTGGCGTCAGCGGCGGGGTCCACCACTGACCGCTGGAGGCCTTCACGGCGCCGATGATGTGCAGCACGATGCCACCGACCCAGATGAGCGGGTAGGTGACGAAGCCGACGAGCGCGAGCATGAGGATGGCCGAGACGATCAAACCGATACCGATGCTGATCTGCAGGTTGAGGGCATTGGTGACGTGGGCTCGGACGAACGGTCCCCGGTCCTTGTAGAGGGCATACATGACCAGTGCGGCCACGAACCCCAGCGTCCCGCCACTGAAGAACATGGCACCGGCGCAGAGCCCATGTGCCAGGGCCCCCATCTGCCGCTCCTCGTGCGGGCTGAGCGGCAC
>JBDIAO010000044.1:0-23617 GCA_039812375.1 Phycicoccus sp.
ACATGACGACGAAGTCGTCGGCGTATCGCACCAGCACCGGTGAGTCCCTTGCCACGTGCGCGCCCAGCGGGTCGCGTCGTGTGTAGCGGACCCCAGCGGCCTCTTCCATCCCGTGCAGCGCGATGTTGAGCAACATCGGGCTGACCACCCCGCCCTATGAGCAGCGCTGGGTTATGCGTAGCGCCCGGCGTCTGCTGTGGGTGGGGGCGGTCGTGACGACCAAACGCTGCGCATAATCGCGGCGTCGTCAGAGGCTGGTGAGCCAGTCGAGTAGTTCGGGATTCTGGTTCCATTCGGCTAGATCAGCTGTGACGACGTCGTCGGAGATGGCTTCCAGCGCTTTGCGTTTGGCCTCGGTGGAAGCTCGTGCGTAGATCTCGGTGGTGGACAGGTCGACGTGGCCGAGGATGTCACGGATGTAGGGCAGCGGAACGCCACTGTCGTAGAGGTGCATCGCCCGACTGTGACGCAGCACGTGCGGACTCAGCCGGGCTCTGGCGAGGGTCGGCTCTGCTGCTTGAGCCTGGTACTTGCGCAGGATCCAGGCGATGCCACCGCGGCTGAGTTTTGCCCGGCGCTGGTTGAAGAAGACCGGATGGTCATCACGCCCGGCGTGGTCCAGCTGCTGCTCGACGAGGTAGGCGGCCAGCAACGCCGCCGTGTTGGCGTCGAGCGGGACGTGACGGGTCTTGTGGCCCTTGCCGGTCAGCGCGGCCATGGCGGGGTGGTCCAGGCGGATGTCGCGGACGGTCAGATCGGCGAGTTCTTGAACCCTGGCCGCGGTGTCGTAGAGGGTGGCCAGCAGGGTCGCGTCTCGTCTTCCTGTCCGGGTGGACCGGTCGGGTGCGGCGAGCAGCTCGCGGGTCTGGACCACGCTCAGGTGGGGCACCGCTGGCTGGTCGTGCCTGGCCGCGGGGATCGCCAGGATGTCTTGGCAGCAGGCCATCCGGGCCGGGTCTTGGGTCTGCATCCAGGTGAAGAACGAGTCGATCGCGGCCAGCCGCTGGTTGCACGTCGACGCGCTGTTCCCCCGGGTGGTGCGCAGCCAGGTGAGGAATCCGGTGATGGCGGCGGCGTCGAGCAGCTCGAGGGTGAGCTTCTCTGGCGGGATGGACCGTTCATCGCGGAAGTAGCAGATCAGCAGTTTGAACGCGTCACGGTAGGAGGCGATCGTGTTGGGTGAGTAGCCGCGCAGCCCGGCCAGATGGCCGGTCAGGAACCGGCGCAGGGACACCGCGAAGTCGGTGGCCATCACGCGCCTCCTGCAATCACGGGTGGGACGACGTCACCGATGATCTGCTGGACGCGGGTGGTGATGTCCGGGTAGGACTCGGCGGTCAGGTGCAGGTAGTAGGCGGTGTCGGCGATCGATGAGTGGCCCATGTAGGTCTGCAGCACCGGCAGTAGCACGCCGACATCACGCCCTTGGGCGAACCAGGACCGGAGGTTGTTGACCGCGAACGTCCACCTCAGGTCGTGGACTCTGGGGCCGTGCCCGGGTCCGCCGTGGGAGATGCCCGCCTGCCAGAGGAACCGACGGAAGTTGTGATAGACGTTGCCGAGCGTGAGCGGCTGACCGGGCCTGCCGGGGAAGAACCACTGCGGGTCCTCTGGTCGCCGAGCGACCTGCCGGTGGTAGGTCGCGAGCCGTTCGCGCAGTGACCCGGAGACGGGCACCTGCCGGTCCTTGCCGCCTTTCGCGTCGCGGATCTGCAGCACGCCGGTGTCGATCTCGACGTCGGCGACCCGTAGCAGGCGGGCCTCGGAGCTGCGCAGGCCGCAGGCGTAGATGGTGCGGAACAACACCGGCATGACCAGGTGTCGTGCCGGAACCTGACTGCAGTAGTGGCAGCGGTCGGTCTGTGCGAAGAATGCCGACAGTTCGGCGTCGGTGTAGATGTGCGGGATATATCGGGCCGGTCTGGGTAACGCGGCGCGGGGCAACAGGTAGGCCGGCTCGCCGCGCCGTCCCAGCCAGCAGGCCAGCTCCCGGACCGGGGCGGCCAGGCCCTGCAACGTCGCAGGCTTGACCTCTCGCCGGTGTGCCGCGGTGATCCACGCGCTCACCGAGGCCTCGGTGAGCGTGTCCAACCCCGGGAACTCGCGGTGGCTGAATATCTCGAACCGCGTCAACACCCGCGCCTCGGCGTTGTACTTGTAGCCGACCGCGCGTTTCTCGCTCACCAAGGCAGCGATCGCCTCGGACAGCGTGAACCTGGCGCTCATCGCACCGCTCCCGACGTCGGCGCGTCCGGGTCCAGCGCGCACTGGGCCAGCAAACGCAGCGAGGACTTCAGGTAGACGCCCGTGGAGGCGACCTTCTGATGGCCAAGAATGTCGGCGATCTGCTCGACTGGCGTGCCCGCCTCCAGCAGCCTGGTCGCCAGCGTGTGCCGCAGCGAGTGCATGCCGTGGCGACGCTGCTCACCTACCGCGACGTGGGCGGCTCGGGCGTGCTTGGTCAGGATCTGGTGGAGGTGATCCTGGTCGGAGAACGGGCCGATCGGCGCAGTGTGCCGCACGAACACCTGCGGACACCCACATGCCGGGCGGCCGTGCTGGACGTAGTCGATGATCGCCCAGCCCACATCCTTCAGCAGCGGGAGCACCACCCGCCGGCCGGTCTTGGCCTGCACTATCGAGAGCTGGTTGCCGGGCCAGTCCAGATCGGCGAACTCGAGCCGTTTGACGTCGACACCGCGTAGCCCGAGCCGGGTGATTAGCAAGATGATCGCGTAGTCGCGTTTGCCGCACGGGTTTCCGCGGTCGACCGCGGCCAGGATCTTGGCCACCTCGGCCGGGTCCCATATCGACGGGATCCTTGCCTGTCTGGTCGACTTCGCCGCCGGCACCGCCTGCAGCACCACCGGGTCAGCCAGGCTCTCGTGGGCGGCGAACCGCAGCAGCGATCGTAGCGCGCTCAGCTTGTGTTCCACCGTTTTGGCTTGGTAGCCGGCCAGGGTGGCCACGAACGCGCCGATGACCCCGGCATCCAGGCCGCTCAGCCCGCCCCTCGTGTCGGTGAACGCGAGGAACTCCCCGGCCACCGTGGCATAGGAGCGCACCGTCGACGCGGCGCAGTCATTGCTGGACAGCCACATCTTGAACCGCGCGAGAACCTCGGCCTGCTCGGCGCTGAGCTTCTCCACGGTACGGGAGTAGCGGCGCAGCACTGCGCCATGGGTGGCGAAGTCGTCGAGCATCGCCGCGACGCGGAACAAGTACACATCGGTCCTCTTCAACGTGCCGGACTGCTCCTTGTCGAAGAAGCCGCCGCAGGCCTGATCGACCCACGTCATCGCCAGATCCAGCGAGAACTCCTGCACGCCGCGGGACGCGAAGAACCTCTCCAGGCGGCGCCAACAACCCCGATACCAGACCATCGTCGAGGGCTTGTAGCCCAGGCGCACCAGCTCAGCGTCCAGCCCGGACACCAGCTCGGACACAGCCACCATGACGACCGACCTCCAATCACAACGGCCCGGCACCGTGCCGAGCCGTGTAACCAGAGTCCCCGGGTTATGCGCAGCGCTCGACCCCCACGCACGCCCCCACCAGCGGAGAAGCCCGAACGCTGCGCATAACCCAGCGCTGCTCATAGGGCGGGTTATGCGCAGCTGCGCATAAACAGCCCTGAGGAGTTCCCTCCTCGGTCGGTGCGAACCGGCCTTGCTCGATCACTCCGGCGGCCAACCACCCGGCGACCATCCCCCTGCCGGGGAACGAGCCCAGATGCGCCAGCAACCGCTCGTGGTCGATGCGGTCGAACGCTGCTGACAGGTCCGCGTCGAGCACCCACTGCCGCTTGGAGGATCGACCCTTCAGGGTCCAGTAGATCGACTCGATCGGGTCGTGACAGCCACGTCCGGGCCGGAACCCGTACGAACGTGGCTCGAACCGCGCCTCCCACTCAGGCTCCAGTGCGTTGGCGACCCGGGCCTGTTGCACCCGGTCCCGCAGCACCGGGATCCCCAGTGGCCGCTGCTTCCCATTCGCCTTCGGGATGTAGACCCGCTTGACCGGTCGAGCCTGCCAAAGCGACGTATACCGGTGCAGATCCACCGCCAACGCCGCCCTGTCCGGCGAGGTCAACGCGACCTCGCCGTCGATGCCCGCCGTCTTGCGACCAGCGTTGTGCTGCGTCACCCGCCGCACGCTCACCAGCGTGTTCGACCTGCTCCGCAGCATCAACTTCTGCAGGTTGCGGACCCGCTTGAGGTCCCCCTTCTGCGACGCCTTGAAGATCCTCTGCCGCAGCCGCCGTAACGTCGTCCTCGACCGGGTGTTCAACAGATCGCATCCCAGTCGAGGTCATCGTCTTGCGGTCCGTTCACCTCATCGGTGTCTAACTTGTCCGCAAGTGCTGACATAGCCGTCGTTATCTCTCCAAAGACTCACCTGGCCCACGTCAGCAACTCGCACGGGTCCGCGCATCGCGCGGTATCCGGCCAGTTATCCGACCCCGCCGCCCGGAGGAGAGCGGCACTACGGGGAGTGGTTTCCTGTTGCCTTTCGGCCACCGGCATTGGCTTCTTGGGCCATCCTGTTCCCGCCCAGGAGTTCAGCCTTCCTCACGGTCGGCCCACCGGACAGATCCGGACCGGAGCGGGGTTTCCACGTTCCACATGCACAAGACCCGGCCGGGGAGGGTGCCGCCTCGATCCCGGGGTGGCGGTGTCCTCACGACCGGCTAGATGCCTCCGGTCGCCGCCTGCCGCTTCACAACGGCCAACCCTGCACCCCGGTACAGCGTCCATCCACCCGGAAGGTCACCTTGACGAGACGATTCGGCGGTTCACTCGCGTTCACCCGTCCAGCCTTCCCCTTGCCTACGGCCCTCGGATGGATCGAGGTCGTTTCGGCTTCTTCCCTGAGCTTCGCACCCCACCGTTACCGGCGACGCACGTCAGAGCGGGGACGGGCCATCGAACACTTACCCGGGCTACGTCATCAACGTCACCGCCGACCTCCAACTGTCAAGGGACAGCGAGACGTCCCCGTGGGCGGACAGTAGATCTCCTGCTTGGCGGACAGTTCATCTCCCTGTCCGTGGTCAGCTGATCTCCCTGTGTGTTGGTCAGGTCAACGGGATCACCCCTCGTCCGGTGGTGGCCTCGGTCAGGCGCAGTGAGGTGCCCTCGGTGAGGATGACGTGGGCGTGGTGCAGGAGTCTGTCGACTGCGGCTGTGGCCAGTGTCTTGGGCATGATCGTGTCGTAGGCGGAGGGGTGGATGTTGCTGGTCACTGCCAGCGACCGGCGTTCGTAGGTGGCGTCCACCAGCCGGTAGAACGCCTCGGCGGCGGCCTGCCCTGAGGGCAGCATCCCGATGTCGTCGACGACGATGAGCTCGGCCCGGGTGATGCGGGCCAGGACTTTGGCTACGCTCCCGTCGACGGCGGCCCTGCCGATGGCGGTGGTCAACGATTCCAGGGTGAACCAGGAGACCCGCATGCCCTGGTCGATGACCTTGTGCGCCAGGGCCTCCACGAAGTGGGTCTTGCCGGTGCCTGAGGGCCCGCTGATCGCGAGGTTCTCGGCGCGTGTGACCCATTCCAGGGTTGCCAGGGCGGATTGGGTTGGTGTCGGGATCGAGGAGTCGGCCTCGCGCCAGGAGGCGAGGGTCTTGCCCGCGGGCAGGCCGGCGGCCTTGCGGCGCATGGCGCGGGTGGCTTCGTCGCGGCCGCGGACTTCCTCGTCGAGCAGCACCCGCAGGACCTCGGCCGGGTCCCAGCGTTGTGCCTTGGCGGTGGCCAGGACCTCGGGGGCGGCGGTGCGTAGGTAGGGCAGCCGCATCCGGCGCAGCACTCGTTCCAGGTCCGCCGGCAGCGGTGGCGCCGTCCCAGGTCCGCTGGTCCTGGCTGTGCTCATGCCGGTCACCGGGTACCTCCGGTGGTGAAGCCTGCCCAGCCGCCGGTGCCGGGCTGGGTGGTGCCGGCCTCGTCGACCACGACGAGGCCGGCTGCGCTGGCCCCGGTGGCTAGGTGGTCGGCGATGCTGGCCAGGTCGCCTTCAGCGAACCGGCCGGCCCTGGCGGCCACACCCAGGGCGGCGTCGGTGCGTTCGGCCCCGACGAGCGCGGCCAGCTGCACGGCGGCGGCCATCTTGGCCCGGATCCGCACGGTCCCGGCCGCGGAGGCCTCGACCAGCCAGTCGTAGGCGCCCTCGCCCAGGTCGAGGAAGGCTTGCTCGGCGGCCGTGCGCGCCTTCGGCTGCCGAGCCGCAGGGGCCCCGTCCGGGTCCTGTGGGTGGTCGGGGTAGTGGGACACCTCGATCCTGGGGTTGCCCGGGGTGGAGGTGGTGTGCCGGGCGACCTCGACCAGACCGGTTCGCCCGTGCGCCCACTGCGGCGCGACGGGCAGGGCGGCAAGGTCGGCCACGATCACCAGCTCGGTGCCCGCGACGCGCACCCACACCTCGGCCCCGACCAGTCCCGGCGGCGTCGAGTACCGCACCGACCCGAACCGGACGCCTCTGGTCGGTGCCGACCGTCCGGGTCGCGCCCAGCGCCATCGTGTGTGGCGCCTCGGGCAGAGTGTGCATCCGGGCCCGCTCCTGGGCCAGGGCCTGAGCGGGGACCCGTGCGCTCTCCCGGTGCCTGCGGCCGTTGACCTTGGCCATGAGCTCCTGGCACGCAGCCTCGAGCTGGGCGAACGAGGCGTACTCCTCGCGCAGGTTGGCCTCGGTCGGCACCAGGTCGGCCTTGGCGATCTTGACCGTGGCCTCGCTCCCGCCCTTGGACTGCGGGTCGTAGGGGACGCAGGTGTGCACGGTCGTGCCGTAATGCCGGGCCACCTTCACCAGCTCAGGGTGACGCACCGCCACCCCAGCGACGTGGTCGATGGTGACCGTCTTGGCGTTATCGGTCAGCACGTACGCAGGGACCCCGCCGATCGTGCGCAGCGTGGCATCCAAACACGCCGCCAACGTGGGCAACGTCTGGTCCCAGACCGGGATGATCACCCGGAAGCGCGACCACGCCACCCACGCACAGAACAGCAACGTGGACCGCAACCGCCCATCCGGGCCGGGCACCTTCGGCCCCTGACCCCAGTCGAACTGCAACCACAGCCCCGGCTCGCTGATCCACGGCCGGAACGTGCGCCGGTTCCCCGCCCGCCACGCCGCCTTGGCCGCCGCGACCGCGCGGCGCGTGGTCCGCTCGGTCCCGGTGAACCCCAGCCCCACGAGACGTCCGTGGATGACGTCAGCACGGACCTTGCCGCTGCTGCGCTCCACCCATTCCTCGATCTTGGGCAGATACTCATCAATGATGCGCGGCCGCCGGCCAGGCCCGCTCACCGGTGCCCCGCTGTCACGAGCAGCGACGTACCGCCGCACGGTCTTGGGGTCCACCCCAGCCAACTCTCCGGCCGAATGCGCACACTCAGTGGCGTCGAACGCCTCCAGAATCTCCATGATCTCCCTGTCAGACTTCTTCATGCGTCCCTCCGGTGGACTGCTCGTTGGTGGTCGAAGACCACGAGCACACCCCCGGAGGGCCGCCATTGTCAGGACCGACACGGCCCGGTCCCATAGCCAGCGGCAGGGAGATCAACTGTCCGTCAGCAGGGAGGCCCGTGTCCGCCTACAAGGAGACTGGCATGTCCGCTACCACCCAACTCAACGAGCCACTTGCACATGCGACTTCGTGTCGCACCATCTACCGGATGCCCTTCTATGGGGATTGAACTGGAGCCTTGACAGTCCCAATTCGCCCTCACCAGAAGGGCATTCGCCTCTCACGACGCGCTACTTCACCACATTGACCCGTGAATCCGGGCTCAACCATCGCACGCAACGCCGCGTTCTCCGCGGCGAGCTGCGCGTTGGACGGCTCCGAAACGGCTGGCACCACACCATGATCACCACCCCCGACCCCAGATCACGCACGACACGTCCAGCCATACCAGCCCCATCCGCCACAGCACCGGGGGGAAGACCTGACCAGTTACGATCCATTCAGGTGTCAGCGGCATCCGGTCGGCACCCCCGACCCGCTCAGCGCTCTTCGACCCCGGCGATGAAGGCCTCCAGCCGGGCCCGGCCCTCGGTGTCCTCGCGCTGCTCCGGCGGGGACTTCATCAGGTAGGACGAGGCCGACAGCAAAGCCCCGCCGATGCCCCGGTCCTTGGCGATCTTGGCCGCGCGGATGGCGTCGATGATGATCCCGGCGGAGTTGGGGGAGTCCCAGACCTCGAGCTTGTACTCCAGGTAGAGCGGGACGTCCCCGAAGGCCCGGCCCTCGAGGCGCACGTAGGCCCACTTACGGTCGTCGAGCCAGGCGACGTAGTCCGAGGGACCGATGTGCACGTTGCGGTCCTCGCGCTTGCCGGCCAGCGGCCCGGTGAGGTTCGAGGTGACCGCCTGGGTCTTGGAGACCTTCTTGGATTCCAGGCGCTCGCGCTCGAGCATGTTCTTGAAGTCCATGTTGCCGCCGACATTGAGCTGGTAGGTGCGATCCAGCACGACCCCGCGCTCCTCGAAGAGCCGGGCGAGCACGCGGTGGGTGATCGTCGCACCGACCTGGGACTTGATGTCGTCGCCGATGACCGGTACCCCGGCCGCCTCGAACTTCGCCGCCCATTCCGGGTCGGAGGCGATGAACACCGGCAGCGCGTTGACGAAGGCGACCCCGGCGTCGATGGCGCACTGCGCGTAGAACTTGTCCGCCTCCTCCGAGCCGACCGGCAGGTAGGAGACGAGCACGTCGACCTGCGCCTCCCGCAGCGCGGCGACGACGTCGACCGGCTCGGCGCCGGACTCCTCGATCGTCATCCGGTAGTACTTACCCAGCCCGTCGAGGGTCGGGCCCCGCTGGACGCTCACCCCGGTCGTGGGGACCTCGCAGATCCGGATCGTGTTGTTCTCGCTGGAGTTGATCGCCTCCGCGAGGTCCTTGCCGACCTTGGCATCGTCGACGTCGAACGCGGCGACGAACTGCACGTCCCGCACGTGATAGTCCCCGAAGGTGACGTGCATCAGACCGGGCACACTCGACGCCGGGTCGGCATCTTGGTAGTAGTGCACGCCCTGGACGAGCGAGCTGGCGCAGTTGCCGACGCCGACGATGGCGACGCGGATGTCACCCATGAGTTCATCTCCTGGTGGTGAGGGGGTGGATGGTCAAGGACAGGTCGTCAGGTGGGTTGTTCGCTTCGTCTGGTGGGTTGTGCGTATGCCGCGTGCTCGCCGTCCGTGGGCGGGCTCACCGGTGGTGGTGTGCCAGACAAAGGCCCGGCGCGGCGAATCGGCGCGGGGCTCAGGTTCGTCGATGTTCGGCCTCGATGAGTTCGGTGATTCGGCGCATCTCCTGTTCGAGCTGCTGTGCCTGCTCCTGCAGGGCAGCGCGGCGCCCCTGCAGGATCCGCAGCCGGACCTCGCGGCGGGTGCGGGGGAAGAAGTGCACACGCACGTCGAACCCCTCGTCCTCCCAGGCGGTGGCGTCGATGTGGGAGAGCAAGGTACTCAGATGCTCGCGTCCGGCAACGGTCAGCTCGTAGACGATTCGCGGCCGGCGCCCGCTCGCGGTCACCGACGTCTCGGACTGGGCG
Organism: Phycicoccus sp.; assembly: GCA_039812375.1. GTDB lineage: Bacteria > Actinomycetota > Actinomycetes > Actinomycetales > Dermatophilaceae > JAGOME01. The sequence goes on from JBDIAO010000044.1 coordinate 9,553, forward strand.
ATGAGGCCCTGCCCGAGCAGGGACTTCAACGCGGGATAGAGCGTGCCGTAGGAGAGCGCGCGAAACGGCCCGAGCGCGTCGTTGAGCTGCCGGCGCAGTTCGTAGCCGTGCGCCGGAGCCTCGGCGAGCAGCCCGAGCACAGCGAACTCGAGCAGGTGGGCGCGGCGGGCGGCCATGTGCTCTCCTCGGTGGCATCAGACGGGACGGCCCATCTGATGAGGTGGATAGTGACAAACAGCGAGTTTGTCCGTTCGACGGTAACACAGATGTATCGTGCCGATACAACGCCTCGATATATGTCCGCCCTTGGCACCCTGATCACGCTGCCGGGACCGCGCCGAATGGGCGGCATACCTTCGCGGTCGAGGTCCGCACAGGTTGGCCGCGGCATACTGGTCACGCCGACGACCCCCACACGGACCGAGAGCCCCCATGCCTGACACCTCACCCTCGCGCCGAGGCGCCGCCACCGGGCAGCCCACGACGAAGCGCAAGCGACGCTGGCTTCGCTGGACCTTGTACACCGTGCTCGGCCTCGGCCTGCTCGGCATCGTGGGCGTCCTGCTCGCCTACCTGTTCATCCAGCCACCCAAGCCGAACGAGATCGCCACCGCGCAGACCTCGATCGTCTATTACGCCGACGGTCAGACCGAGATGGGCCGGATCTCGGACATCAACCGGGAGTCGGTGCCACTGGCCGATATCCCGAAACCGGTGCGCTACGCGATGCTCGCCGCCGAGGACCGCAACTTCTACGAGCAAAGTGGGGTCTCTCCCAGCGGTATCGCCCGGGCCGTCTGGGTGGCGATCCGAGGTGGGCAGGCAACCCAGGGTGGGTCGACGATCACCCAGCAGTACGTGAAGAACTACTTCCTCACCTCGGACCGGACGATCAGCCGCAAGGCCAAGGAGATCCTCATCTCCATCAAGATCGACCGGCAGCAGACCAAGGACCAGATCCTGGAGGACTACTTCAACACGATCTACTACGGTCGCGGCGCCTACGGCATCCAGACCGCCGCGAGAGCCTACTTCGGCAAGGACGCCAAGGATCTCACCCTCGAAGAGGGCGCGGTCCTGGCCTCCCTGGTCCAGGGCCCCAGCCTGTATGACCCATCCCTGGGGGAGAAGCAGCTGGCGAACCTCAAGAACCGGTTCAACTACGTCCTCGACGGGATGGTCAGCCAGGGCTGGATGACCAAAGAAGAGCGCGCCGCGGCGCAGTTCCCCATGCCCATCGAGTACCAGCCGCGCACGGTCGGCGGCACGAACGGATACCTCGTCCAGCAGGTCAAGGCCGAACTGGAGAGCAAGCTCAAGCTCTCGCCGTCCGACATCGATCGCGGCGGCCTGCGGGTGATCACCACCATCGACCAGGCCAAGCAGGATGCCGCCGTGGCCGCTGTGCAAAAGGGGTTGCCGCAGAACGTCCCCGGTGAGCCACTGCACGCCGGGCTCGCCTCCGTCGTCCCCGGCGACGGTGCCATCGTCGCGATGTATGGCGGCGCGGATTACGCGAAGGTGCAGTTCAACACCGCCACCGACGCGACAATGCAGGCCGGCTCGACCTTCAAGATCTTCGCCCTCATCGCCGGGCTCAACTCGGGGAAGATGTCGATCAAGAACCAGTTCAACGGCGCCGGGCCGCAGAACTTCGAGGAGTTCAAGGACCCGGGCGCGCCAACCCAGGCCGGCCGTGACGGACAGGTGCGCAACTTCGGCAACGGCAGCTTCGGCTGGATGAACGTCGAGGCGGCCACCGCCAGTTCGGTGAACACCATTTTTGCTCAGATCAACATCCTGGCCACCCCGGAGGGCACCGCCAAGGCAGCCACCGACGCCGGCCTGACGACGAAGGTCGACACCAACTACGCCAACGTCTTCGGCACCGACAACGTCAAGGTCATCGACATGGCCAACGCCTATGCGACGATCGCTGCGCAGGGCTTGCGGGCCACCCCCTACATGGTCAAGTCGGTCAAGACCACCGACGGTGTCGTCGACTACCAGGCCAAGCCGCAGACCACACAGGTCTTCGACCCGGACACCATGGACGACGTCATCGCCTGCATGCGCGCGGTCGTCCAGTACGGTTCTGGCGCCGCCGCCGGGTCCATCGGCCGTCCGGCAGCCGGCAAGACCGGCACGACGACCGACAACTACGCGGCCTGGTTCGACGGCTTCGTTCCCCAGCTCGGCACCGCCGTGGGCATTTATCGCGGCGACGGCTCGGTCAAGCCGGAGAACCAGATGAACGCCAGCGGCGAGAACGGTCTGGGCTTCGAACTCACCGGTGGCACAGTGCCGACCCGGATCTGGGCGGCATACATGACCAAGGCGGTCCAGGGCATGCCGGTCCAGCAGTTCCCCGGGCCGAAGTACGTCAACCCCGATGCCAGCCCGACCACCGGACCGCCGCCGAGCCAGGAGCCGTCGGCGCCGGAGAGCACCTCGCCGAGCGAGCCAGCGCCCACGGACCGGCCTTCCCCGTCCGAACCGCAGCCGGTGCCACCCAGCGGTCCGCCCACGGGACAGCCCACCGGGCCGCCCACGGGTCCCCCCACTTCGCTGCCCACCCCGACCCTGCCGCCCATCCCCACCAGGCCGCCGAACCCGACCCGCTCGCCCTAGGAGAGAGGGTCGGTGGCTGACGACTCCAGGCTCGGGGATGCCCTCCTCGGCCCGGTCGGTACCAGGGCCGCCCCCGGCTCCCGCTGGATCGCCTGGGGCGGAGCGTATGTCGTCCTCGCGGCCTTTCCGGTCCTGGCGGGCCTAGGCCGCCTCGGCTATTGCCTGCGCCATGGCTGGGTCGGGAACCTGCCCTTCTATCGGCAGTGCTACTCCGACCTGGCCGGAGCGGTGCCGCTGGCCGGGATCGGCAAGGGACTGGCGGCATACCTGACCGGAGCGGTGCCCCTCGACCAGCCAGTGCTCACCGGGATGGTGATGTCCGGCCTCGGCGGGCTGGCCTCGGCCATCACCGGGGACCCAATCGGACTGCCGACCCAGCGCGTGTTCATCCTGTTCTGGGCGATGCTCGCCATGGTTGGCCTGGCGGTGATGGGCTGGCTCGTCGCCCGCATGCCGGGGCACCCGGGGGCGCGCCCGCTCGCCGTCCTCCTCTCCCCGGTGGCGGCGCTGACCGTCCTGCTCGCCCCTGACGTCCTCGGGGTCACCTTGTGCACGCTCGGGATCTGGCTGTGGCTGACCCGCCGCCCGGTGCTCGCCGGGTTCACCCTCGGGGCCGCGATCATGTCGATCAGCTACCCCCTGATCGTGGTGTTCGTCGCCGTGCTCTGCTCGCTGCGTGGGGGCGAGGCGCCGGAGCCTGTCGCGCGGCAGCGTGAGCGTGTCCGGCTCGGGGCCGGTCTGGCGGTCGGCGTGCTCATGTGCATCCTGCCGGCACTGTCGGCTCCGGGTGTGCTCACCCAGGCCTGGGCGACCTGGTTCACTGCGTCGACCGGGCTCGGATCCCTGTGGCACATCCCCGCGATGGCCGGCCTAGCGGTGCCTGCCGAGGCGGCGACCACACTCGCCGTCGTGGGTTGGGCAGTCGCAGGAGTCCTGGCCGCAGTACTGGTCTTGGGACAGCAGACGCCTCCGCCGCTGGGGGCGGTGCTGCTCGTGGCCGTAGCGGTCGTGCTGGTCACCGGCAAATCCTTCGCCGTGCAATCCTCGCTGTGGTTGGTGCCACTCGTCGCGCTGGCGGGGTTGCGCTGGCGAGACATCCTCTGGTGGTGGGCTGCGGAGGTGGCGCACTTCGTCGCGGTCTGGCTCTATGTCGGTGGGGTGCAGGGCGATCCGAACCGGGGGCTGCCCGCAGGATGGTATGCCGTGTTCGTCCTGCTGCGCGTCGCCGCGGTGGCCTGGCTCGCCTGGAGCGCCTGGTCGACCAGACCGGATGCCGCACCCGCCCCTCAAGCCCCACGTTTTCGGGATCCTCCCGAAAACGTGGCGAAACCCCGAGAACCTTCCGGGGTGTACCCAGGGTTCCGGGGTGTCACCGATCCGCAGCCCGGGCCTGAGAGCCAGTGACCTGCCTGCGCGGCATACCTTGCCCCGGCAGTGGCGCAGGCACCGTGGACTCGGGGCGAAGTGGCTGGCGAAGCGGATTAGGGAGGCGCCCGCTCCGGCAGGTACCCTTGACCGGTTGCCCGCAGCCTGTGGACAGACGCCGCGGCCTGTCGGTGACGCCGCATACCCTCCTGTCACGGAAGGACCGTGACCGCCAAGACCGAAGGAGGCGGGTTCCCGCATGCGTCAGTACGAACTCATGGTCATCCTCGACCCCGAGCTCGACGACCGAACCGTCCAGCCACAGCTGGACAAGTTCCTCACCGTCATCACCAAAGACGGCGGCACTGTCGACCACGTCGACATCTGGGGCCGCCGTCGCCTCGCGTACGAGATCAAGAAGAAGGCCGAAGGCATCTATGCCGTCGTCAACTTCACCTCGGAGCCGGCGACGGCCAAGGAGCTGGACCGCCAGCTCGGCCTCAACGAGCTGGTCATGCGCACCAAGCTCCTGCGCCCGGGCGCCTGAGTCGTCCGCAGGTCAGACTCGGCGGCCACACAGTCGCCGACACCCGGGCACTGCCCGCCACTCGCACCACACTCTCGAAGGGGACACATCCCATGGCCGGCGAGACCATCATCACCATCGTCGGGAACCTCACCGGGGATCCCGAACTTCGCTTCACGCCTTCGGGGGCGGCGGTCGCGAATTTCACTGTGGCCTCCACGCCGCGCACGTTCGACCGCAACGCCAACGAGTGGAAGGACGGCGAGACCCTGTTCATGCGCTGCTCGATCTGGCGGGAAGCGGCCGAGAACGTCGCTGAGTCGCTCCAACGGGGTATGCGGGTCATCGTCACCGGCCGGTTGAAGTCCCGCTCCTACGAGACCAAGGAGGGGGAGAAGCGGACCGTCGTCGAGCTCGACGTCGACGAGGTCGGCCCCTCGCTTCGCTACGCCAACGCCAAGGTGGCCAAGGTCTCCCGCGGCGGTGGCGGGGGCGGGGGCGGCGACTTCGGCGGTGGCTTCGCCGGCCAGGGCGGCAACGACCCTTGGGCCAGCGGTGGCTCCGGCCAGCAGGGTGGCCAGCCCGCCGGCCAGCAAGGCGGTGACCGTGGCGGCCAGGGTAGTGACCGTGGCGGCCAGGGCGGCGCTCGACAGGGAGGCAACCAAGGAGGTTGGGGCAACGCCCCGGCATACGACGAGCCACCCTTCTGAACCGCCCACTGCGGCTGCCCACACTTGACGCGGTCCCGCTGGCACCACCCCAGAACCGGCACTCACTTCCGACAACCCAACCATCCCTGAGTGATCAGGGCTCATCCACAAGGAGAGCACCACGATGGCCAAGCCCGCCATTCGCAAGCCCAAGAAGAAGGCGAACCCGCTCAAGGTCGCCAAAGTCGAGAACATCGACTACAAAGACGCCGCGCTGCTGCGCAAGTTCATCTCCGACCGCGGCAAGATCCGCGCGCGTCGGGTGACCGGCGTTTCTGTGCAGGAGCAGCGCCTGATCGCCAACGCGGTGAAGAACGCCCGGGAGATGGCACTCCTGCCCTACTCCAGCTCGTCCCGCTGACGCGCCGAGAAGACCCCACGAAGGAGAGCTGACATGAAGGTCATCCTCACCCACGAGGTGTCCAACCTCGGTGCCGCTGGCGACGTCGTCGACGTCAAGGACGGCTATGCCCGTAACTTCCTTTTCCGCCGCGGTTTGGCGACACCGTGGACCAAGGGCGGGCAGCAGCAGGTCGACGCGATCGCTCGCGGCCGTGAGTCGCGAGCGGTGAAGTCCCTGGAGGAAGCCACCTCCTACAAGGGCACCCTCGAGGCCACGACTGTCACGGTAACCGCGCACGCCGGCGCGAGCGGCCGCCTCTTCGGTGCAGTGTCCACCGCTGATATTGCAGCCGCGGTGACCGCCGCCGGCGGCCCGTCCCTGGACAAGCGGCGGATCGAGGTTCCCACTCCGATCCGCACCGTGGGCACCCACCAGGCGCTGGTGCGGTTGCACCCGGATGTGCAGGCCAAGGTGACCTTGGAGGTCGTCGCCGGCTGAAGCCGGGCGCGGACGCGGTGTTTTCCCGACCAGGCCTGCGCCGACCAGGCCTGCGCCGACGAGACCTGCGCCGATGAGGGCGGGCTGGCGGCAGTTGATCTGATCGACGGCGTGTCAGCAAGCACGTCTGTCTTCAGGTCGTGTGTGTTGTGTTTGGCTGTTTTGTCGTGCTTGCTGTATTGCTGCGGATCATCCGTTCCGCGGTCAACCCCCTTGCCGAAAGGACCTACCCATGGGCGACTTCCTCTCGCACATCTGGGACTTCATCTGGATGTTCTTCACGATCTTCGTGTTCATCGCGTGGATCATCGCGCTGTTCAGCATCATCACGGACCTCTTCCGTGACCGGGAGACCTCCGGGGCGGCCAAAGCCATCTGGCTCATCTTCCTCATGTTCATCCCCTTCCTCACTGCGCTGATCTACCTCATCGCGCGCGGTCGGGGCATGGCCGAGCGGGCGAACACCCAGGCCAAGGCGCAGAAGGATGCCGCAGACGACTACATCCGCACGGTCGCCGGCACCGGCGCGGCCGGGGAGATTGCCCAGGCCAAGTCGCTGCTCGACTCCGGGGCCATCACCCAGAGCGAGTATGACGCCATCAAGGCCAAGGCGCTCGGCTGACCCCAGCGCGGCGAGACTCATCGCCGAACCGGGCGGGGCACACCTCGTCACGGCCGATAGACGGGGCCGGAGTGTCACACTCCGGCCCCGTCTATCGGTGCCAACGGCCGCCATTGCCCGGCTTGACGGCCAGGTGCGTTACCCAACTCCACGTCCAGGCGCGCTGCCCGCGCTCGACCTCCAAGCTTGGACCGATTCACCGCCCTAGAATCAGGCCGCGCACCCATCGGCCGATGAACACGCCCTAGCGGCAGCAGCACTTCACAGGAGAAAGCTCATGATCAGGATGCTCATCCAGCTCGCCATATTCTTCCTCTCGGCGGCGATCGGGTTGGTCGCTGCCAGCGTCTTCGTCGACGGCTTCGAGTTGTCGATCAGCGGATTCGCCATGGCTGTTGTCGTCTTCGGTATCGCCCAGAGCCTCTTTGCTCCGTTCGCGATGAAGATGGCCCATCGGCACGCACCGCGACTGCTGGGGGGCATCGGTCTCGTCTCCACCTTCCTTGCCCTGCTTGTGGCGACGTTCGCGCCCGAGGGCCTGCGCATCTCTGGCGTCAGCGCGTGGATGGTCGGCACCCTCGTCGTCTGGCTCTTCACGGCCTTGGGTGCCTGGTTGCTGCCGCTGGCGCTGGTGAAGAAGAAAGTCTCTGGAGACGCCCCCTCGGCCTCGGGTTCCTGAACGCTCAGGCTACGCCGGGAGCGGTGTTCACCCCCGGAGCGCCATCGCGCACCAGTCCATCACCCTCACTCCATCACCCATCACCCATCACTACATCGCCCCCGGCGAGGCCATCGTTCAACCCGGGCTGCCGGGCCCGGATCGCCTTCAACGAGCGGAAGACCGCCGACAACAGTGGCGGGGCCAGGATCATCCCGAGGATGCCGGCCACCGTTCCGCCGACCATGGTCGCGATGAGTACCGCGGCCGGATGCATGCTCAACGACGAACCGAGCGCCCAAGAGGAGACCGCGCTCTGGATCGTGCCGTTGGAGATGAGAAGGCTGAGCAGCACGATGACCGCAGCCTTCGCCCCGCCGGAGCCGAAGGCGATGAGCACCGCAAAGACGCCAGTCAACCATGCCCCGACGAAGGGGATGAAAGACAGGAAGAAATAAAGCAGAAAGATCGGGATGAGCAGCGGCACGCCGAGCAGCACCAGCGGGATCATGAAGATCGGGGCCGTGATGATCGCGGTCAGCGCGGTTCCCTTGAAGTAGCCGCGGATCGCGTCCTTGGCGATGGTGTCCACCTCGACCAGCAGCGCCTGGTCCTTGTGGGCGGCTCGGGCCAACCAGACTGGGAACAACTGCCCGTCGCGCAGGACGAAGAAGAGGAAGAAGAACGCGAAGAAGGTGCCGATCGCGAACGAGACGACACTGGAGAATGCGCTGGTCGCGAACCAGAAGGCACCGTGACCGAGACGGGGAGCGTATTCCTCCGCCGCCTGCCGGGCCCGCTCGAGCCAGGTCGAGTCGATGTCGAGTGAGGCCACCCAGGTCACGAGGGCGTTCCACCCGCTGACGAGCTGGCGGGAGATCTCGGGCACCTCCCCGAGAAGGCCGCGCATGACGACGACGATCGTTCCGGCAGCCACGAGCACGGCGACGAGCAGGGCCACGAGCGCCGCGAGCACCGACCGCACCCCGCGCCGTTCGAGGGCACGCACGAGCGGCTCAAGGACGCAGCCGATGATGAACGCGATGACCAACGGCACGAACACGCCACTGATCGCCCCGAGCGCGGTCGCGACGACGATGGTGAGCGCGATGATGCCGAGGACCATCCAGCTCGTCCAACCAAGCTCACGGGTGCGGGCGAACGCCACCGGACCAGGCGCCACCGGACCGTCGACCGTCCGGTCCACCGCTGCCTGCTTGCCTCCCATTGGAACGCACCTCCCGTGCCGTGTGAGCACGTGCGGTGGCCTCGGTGTGGTGCACACGTGTCGGCGCCACGATACGGCCGCAGGCGTTGTCGGACCAGCCGCCTAACGTATGCCGCGTGTCCCCGACTCCGCCCTCCCGTCCCGTCCGCACCCGTGCCGGCTACCGCTGCACCGAGTGTGGATGGCAGACCATCACCTGGGTCGGTCGCTGCGGGGAGTGCCGCACCTGGGGCTCGGTCGATGAGATCAGGACGGCGACACGCGTCCGCACCACGCCGCTGACCCGACTGGAGCGCCCCGCGACACCGATCCCCGAGGTCGACATGTCCCGTGCCCAGGTCCGCCCCACTGGAGTGGGCGAGTTCGATCGGGTCCTCGGCGGGGGCCTGGTCGACGGGGCTGTGGTCCTTGTGGCCGGTGAGCCCGGAATCGGGAAGTCGACGCTGCTCCTCGACGTCGCCGCTCGGGCGGCGCGGATCCGTGACGACGGTCGCGAGCGCCGAGTGCTCTACATCAGCGGGGAGGAGTCAGCAGCCCAGATCAGGGCCCGAGCCGAACGAATCGAAGCGATGGCACGCACCCTCTTCCTCGCCGCAGAGACCGACCTGGCTGGGGTGCTGGGACACATCGAGCACGTCGAGCCCGATCTGGTCGTCGTCGACTCGGTGCAGACGGTCAGCAGTGCGCAGGTCGAGGGCGCGGCCGGCAACGTCGGCCAGGTCCGTGAGGTCGCAGCCGCCCTCATCGCGCTCGCCAAGGAGCGCGCCATCCCAGTGGTGCTCGTCGGGCATGTCACCAAGGACGGTGCCATCGCGGGCCCTCGCGCGTTGGAGCACCTCGTTGATGTCGTGGTCCAGTTCGAGGGGGACCGGCACTCCCGGCTCCGTCTGGTACGGGCGGTGAAGAACCGCTACGGACCCACCGACGAGGTCGGCTGCTTCGACCTCACCGATGTCGGCATCGTCGGGCTCACCGACCCGAGCGGCCTGTTCCTGTCGGCCAGGACCGTGCAGGTGCCCGGCACGTGTGTCACGGTGACCCTCGAAGGGCGGCGTCCACTGGTCACCGAGGTCCAGGCACTGATCGACCCGACCGACGTGGCGACCCCTCGCCGGGCCACCAGTGGGTTGGAGCGCAGCCGGGTCGACATGGTCCTCGCGGTGCTCGCTCGACGGGCCCGGGTGCCCATCGGCCGTGCCGACGTCTACCTCTCCACCGTCGGCGGTGTGCGCCTGAGCGAGCCCGCCGCGGACCTGGCGGTCGCGTTGGCCGTCGCCAGTGCCGTCACCGACCGTCCCCTGCGGACCGGGTTGGTGGCGTTCGGGGAGGTGGGGCTGGCCGGCGAAATCCGGCCGGTGACCGGGGTCCATCGACGTCTCACCGAGGCTGCACGTCTGGGATTCACCTGCGCGGTGGTCCCACTCGGAGTCCTCGGTGGCGGTCCTGTGCCACAGCAGATGACGCTCGTCGAGGTTGGCAGCGTCCCGGAAGCGATCGGTGCGTTGACCCCGGTAGAGTCAGGCTCAGGCCGTGCCTAACCGCTCGGCCGCGTGTGTCCGCGAGGTGGGTGGACGGCATACATCGCAGCACGACACACACCGCAGCAAGGCGATCCACTCCGAAGGCAAGGGGGCGAGGCATGGCGGCCCTGCACGCCGAGCAACTCGTGCATGCCACCATCGCCGCGGTCGCTCCGGGCACGGAGTTGCGAGACGGGCTGGAGCGGATCCTGCGCGGTCGCACGGGAGCGCTCATCGTCCTGGGCAACGACAAGCAGGTGGAAGGGCTCGCCACGGGTGGCTTCCCGCTCGATGTCGAGTTCTCCGCGACCCGGTTGCGCGAACTGGCCAAGATGGACGGTGCCATTGTCTTGGACAAGGACCTCACTCGTATCGTCAAGGCGGCCACCCAGCTCGTCCCCGACCCCCGGATCGAGACGAGCGAGTCCGGCACCCGACACCGCACCGCAGAGCGGGTGGCCAAGCAGACCGGCTATCCGGTGGTCTCGGTAAGCCAGTCGATGCGGATCGTCGCCCTGTATGTCGCGGGCCGCCGGATCGTCCTGGAGGACTCCAGCGCGATTCTCTCCCGCGCCAACCAGGCTCTGGCGACCCTTGAGCGCTACAAAGCGCGCCTCGACGAGGTGACCGGCACCCTGTCCGCGTTGGAGATCGAAGATCTCGTTACCGTCCGCGATGTCGCCAACGTGCTCCAGCGTCTGGAGATGGTGCGTCGGATCAAGGACGAAATCGCCGACTACGTCATCCAGCTCGGCACTGACGGGCGACTGCTCTCGCTCCAGCTTGAGGAGCTCACCGCGGGGATCACCGACGACCTCGACTTGGTCATCCGCGACTACGTCGGCCAGGGGCAAGGGTCGCTGACCGTCAAGAAGGCTATCGCCGGGCTCCGCTCGATCGACTCCACGATCCTGCTCGACCTTGCCACCCACGCCAAGACGATCGGCTTTTCCGTCGCCGGCGACGCTCTGGACTCTCCGGTCAGTCCGCTCGGCTACCGGATACTCTCCAAAGTCCCGCGACTGCCGTGGGTGATCGTCGAGCGGCTCGTCGGCCACTTCGGTTCGCTGCAGAAGCTGCTCGCCGCGAGCATCGAAGAGCTCATGGACGTCGACGGGGTCGGTGAGAGCCGGGCTCGGATCGTCCGAGAGGGCCTGTCCCGCCTCGCTGAGAGCAGCATCCTCGAGCGGTACGTCTGAGCATGCCGGCTGTGCCGAGCCCCTCGGTCCCGGCGCCGCTACCGCCCGACCGGGTCGCGATGCTGCACGCCCGGGTCCTGCGTTGGTATGCCGGGCACGCTCGCGACCTGCCGTGGCGCCGTCCCGACTGCACCCCCTGGGGCGTGTTCGTCAGCGAGATCATGGCGCAACAGACCCCGTTGGCCCGGGTCGAACCGGTGTGGCGGGAGTGGCTGGACCGGTGGCCGACGCCGGCGGCGCTCACCGACGCCACGGTCGGTGACGTGGTCCGGGCCTGGGGGCGCTTGGGCTACCCGCGTCGGGCGGTCCGGCTGCGTCAGGCCGCGCTCATCATGGTCGATCGGCACGGCGGCGAGGTGCCAGACACCCAAGAGGCGCTGCGGGCCCTGCCCGGGGTGGGTGGGTACACCGCCGCTGCCGTGGCGGCATTCGCGCACGGTGAGCACGCGGTCGTCGTCGACACCAACGTGCGGCGAGTCCTCACCCGGGTGCTCCTCGGCCGGGCGCAGGCTGATCGTTCGGTGACGGCGGCCGAGGTTGCCTTGGCGCAAGCAGTAGTGCCGGCAGAGCGAGCTGACTCGGTGACCTGGAATGTTGCGGTCATGGAACTCGGCGCACTGGTCTGTCGCGCGCGCACCCCCCGCTGTGTCGGCTGTCCTGTGGCCGATCTGTGTGCCTGGGCCCGGGCCGGTCACCCACGTCAGGACGGACCGCCCCGGCGTGGGCAGGGATACCTCGGAACCGACCGCAAGGTCCGTGGCGACCTCCTCCAGCTCCTCCGGGACTCTGCGGAGCCGGTGTCCCACAGGGTCCTGCACGATGTCGACGCCGATCCGGTCCGGGTTGAGCGGTGCCTGGAGGGCCTGGTCAGCGACGGTCTCGTGGAGTGTGTCCCGGGGGGATTGGTGCGCTTGCCAGCTACACGATGAGCCAGCTACACGATGAGCCAGCTACCTGAAGTGTCCGCCACGTTCTTGGAGCCGCTCACTGATGAGAGTCTCGCCGGCGACGAGATGAAGGACGTGGACCTGAGGGCCGGCCCCTCCGAGCAGATCCCGATAGCTGATCTGCGGAGCCTGGCAGGTGACCACGGCCGAGCGGTCCTGCGTGATCGCCGCCGCCCTCGACGAACCCTCACCCCATGCGGGCGGACAGTCCTCGAGCCACCGTGGTCTTACCCACGCCGCAGACACCCATGACGACGACGATGTCGACCATGCGCGCAACCGCAGGAGCCTGTGCCCCCGGGCGCAGCAGAAAGACGCGGATGTGGTCAGAGCCTGCGCAGCATCCGGGTGTTGCCGAGAGTGTTCGGTTTGACCCGCTCCAGGTCGAGGAATTCTGCGACTCCTTCGTCGTAGGACCGGAGCAGCTCCGCATACACCTCCGCGGTCACCGCCCGTCCCTCGATGGGCTCGAAGCCGTGCCGGCCGAAGAAGTCGGTCTCGAAGGTGAGGCAGAAGATCCGCCGCACCCCGATCTGGTCCGCCTGGCGCAGGAGCTCGGTGAGGATCGCGCTGCCGACCCCACGACCCAGGTGGTCGGCAGCAACGGCGAGGGTGCGGATCTCCGCGAGGTCCTCCCACAGCACGTGCAGACCACCGCAGCCGACGAGGCTGCCCGCGTCGTCGGCGACGACGAAGTCCCGCACCGACTCGTAATAGGCGACGGCCTCCTTCTGCAGCAGCACCCGGCCCTCGGCATACGGGGTGACCAGGGCCCGGATCGCCCGGACGTCCTGGGTGTGCGCGGGGCGGATGACGATGCCCGTCGCCGGTCCGGAGCGAAGGGTCGTCGATCCGCGGTGTGGCGTCGAGGGGGGCACACGGTGAGCCTAGTTCGACCGATCCGGCACGGAGGGCCTGTCCGAGGAGCAGCCGACAAGGTGAGCCTCACCGACGTGAGCAAGACGACAGCTCCATGATTTTTCAATTACTACGTAGCGTAGGAGAATGGATCCACCGGAATCCGGAACCCTTGCCCCAGAAGGAGAACTTCTCATGCGCAGTACCCTCGACCGCCTCATCTCGTGGATCGGGCTCGCCCTCGCGGCGGTCCTCCTGGTTGCGGGCGGAATGCTCACGTGGGCCAGCAGCTTCATCAACAGCAACGTCGAGCAACAGCTCACAGACCAGGACATCACCATGCCGGTGGAGGCCGCGATGGAGGGTCTCTCCCAGGTCGACAAGGACGCGCTCATGCCGTTCGCCGGACAGCAGATGACCACCGGTGCAGCGGCCCGGGCCTACGCGGACCACTTCATCCTCGCCCACATGAACGAGAGCTCCGAAGGCAAGACCTACTCCCAGGTCTCTGCCGCCCAGGGCAAGGAATGCAAGGCCAACCCTGACAGCGCCGACTGCAAGAAGCTCACCGGCCTGAAGACGTCGCTCTTCCAGGGCTCCACCCTGCGCGGCCTGCTCCTCTATGGGTACGCGTTCGGGACGATGGGCCTGATCGCCGGGTATGCCGCCATCGGCGCCTATGTCGGTGCCGCCCTGTTCCTCATCCTCGCGCTCCTCGGCTTCCGCAACGCCAAGAGGGTCGAGACGGCCGAAACCGCGTCCACTGCGCCCAGCGCCACGCCCTGACCCTCCAGCACCAAACCCTGCCGCCCCACCATTTCGGGATCATCCCGAAACGGAGGGGGCAAACCCCGGAAACGTTCCGGGGTTTGGCCTCGTTTCCGGGGTGTCACGATCGCCAGTCGCCGGGACGCCACGGCCAGCCATCCGGACACCAGGTGCTGAGGGTCCTAAGAGAGG
>JBDIAO010000045.1:0-23073 GCA_039812375.1 Phycicoccus sp.
CATCTCCTTGACCGCGGGTCGAACCCTGACGCCAACACACCCCCCGACGGCGCTACCGGATACCCACGCACCTGCTACCACTTCGTTACACACGCGCTACCGAAAGTGTCGACTTAACAGCGTAACACGTAGTGCAGATGCGACTGCCATCGGATCCCCAACGGTTGAGCCGGACCTGTCGCCCGCAGTCCGAGCACTTCGCCGGTACGACGAGTTCAGGGTACGAATCCGCGAGGGCGTTGAGCAGATGGAGGCGACTCGCCGGACCGTCTGAGCGTCCCGAGACCAGCGCATCGGGGTTGCACTCGCAGTACTGGAGGAGCGTGGTCTGAGCCTTCGGGTACAGGTTCAGGGCTGTGATGACCTCGGCCACGGTGCCTCGAACGCCGGGCTCTCCAAGCAGCTCACTGACCGCGTTGACCAACCGGGGATCAGTGGGCCAAGCGGGCACCTCAGAGTCCCTTGGGCCGCCGAATAGTCGTCCGCCGAACGGGAGGTTTCTCTTGAGCCGCCGTCGTGCCGGTCTTGGCGACCTCGCGGTTAACCACCGAGATGCTGATCAGGTCTCCGGGCCGACACGTCAGGATGTCGCACAGAGCAGCGAGGGTGTCCATGGAGAGTCGTTGCGGTGGCTGCGTCACCAATCGATACACCTGCTCGCGGGAGAGGTGGATTCCCCGCTCCTCGAGCAGCGGCATCAGGTCGCTCGTTTGGAACATGCCCTGCGCCGCCATGAGTTGGCGCAGGTGCCAGTCGTAGCCCATCTTGCGGATCACGATTGATCCTCCCATCGGTGTCGGTCGCGGTCGAGGACGCGCTGGAGGAGGCGATGCCGGTAGTCGTCCGAGACGCCGGCATATACCGCTGTGGTGGAGGCGTATTGGTGCCCTACCTGGTCCTGAACGAACCGTTCTGGGTAGTCGAACTCGATCAGGTGGGTCACGTAGGAGTGGCGGAGCGAGTGCAGGTCGAGTTCTCGCGGTAGGCCCGCTTCCTGCCGGGCATCGTTGAACGCCCGGTTGATCGACCTCAGTGACAGACGCCCGGCGCGCTCGGAAAGGAACAACGCGGGGTGACCAGCCTGACCAAAAGCGGGCCGTAGATCCTCGATCCACTGCTGCAGTGGGTCAACAACCCAGTCCATCTCCGGCACCAGCAAGACCGATCGCCGTTTGGGCGGACCGCCACGTGAGCTTTTTCCCCACCGAACGAACAGGCACCCCGCGTTGCCGTAGTCCGGGACCTTGGGATTGCCGTGAAGGTCGGCGATGTCCAGCCCCCACAGCTCACGGCGCCGCAGCCCGAATGCGTAGACGACTTTGAGCACGATGGCATCACGTTGGGCCGCAATCGCGCCCTTCCGGCCTCGAGTACGGATGCTCTCGACGAGACCGTCAGCGGCATCGAATAGTGCTTGGACCTCGTCGTAAGTCAGGGGGCGGCGCCCAGGATCACCTTCGTAGGGCGTGGTGTGGTGGTAGCTGTTCCATTCAGTGACGATCTGGATCGGCGCAGACCCGAACTGCTCCGTGCACTTGCTGATCCACTCGTAGTCGGAGCTGGTGAGGTACTCGAGGAAGATCCTCAAGGCCGCCTGGTAGCCGCGGATCGTTGTCGGTCGTGCCCCGGCGAGACTGGTCACGAAGGCTTCGAACTCGGCGGGCGTCCACTGCCATGGGTACTGGTTCGAGTACTCGGCGAACCGCCTCACCACGGCCAGCCTCCCCTCGATCGTCGAAGCCTTCAGCTGCCGCGACCGCTGCTGGGCTACCCAGCCGTCCTGCATAGCCGCGAAGGTGATCCGCTCAGGGTCTGAGGCCGTGGTAGCGCCCTGGAAGCGCCCAGCAACGACGTTTGTCACCGTTGCATCCTATACAACATTGATGCATCGTGACGATCCTCTAGCTCCGCTGCGGTAAGACGGTCCCCCTGCCTGTCGATCAGGCCGACTGGTTCTCCTCGCTCGGATGCGTCATCTGGTGGAGCCAGAGGCCGAGCCACAGGGTGCCTTCGACGGCCCCGAGGAGTTGATCAAGTTGTGCACGATCTGCGGGGTCCGTGCTGTCCGCGTGCTTCAGGCGTTGCAACTTCTTACGAGCTGCAACGACTACAGAGGCGAGCACCTCGTGCAGGATCGATGGCCCAGTCCCGTCGTCTGAACCCAACGGCTGGCGAGCCACGCTGCCGCCGCCATACACGAAGTACAGCGTCGATCCTCGTATCGTGGGTCGACGCTCACCGGTGGACACCGTCCGGTAGGTGAGTTCAGCAGTGTCTGGCATCTCCCGATCAATCCACTTGAGCACGTCGCTTTCCGCGGCTGCCTCGCGCAAGACTCGATCGATTAGCTCGACCAGCGAGCTCGCGGCCTGAGATACCCCATCGGCCGAGTACTTCAACGCGTCTCGGGCGCCCGTCAACTTGCGGACAAGGGGCTCGTTCACCCGAATGAGATGAGCCATGGCAGATGTCGTCACGCTGGCACGCACCTGGTCAGCGAACTGTTCAAGGCCTAGGAAGTCGTCCTCGCAGGTTGGAACGGTTTCCATCGGCAGCTTGGGCCACACCTTCTCGCCGAGCATGGCATCAAACTGGTGCATGAGTTGTCCGAAGTTAACGCCAATGAGGTTGGCAGCCTGAATTTGCGCTAACTGTTCTGCTGTCATGACCTCGAGGCCGTCCTCGAATGCCGCGACGAAGGGCATGGCTGCTCGCACTCCACGTCGGACGGCAAGCGCCACGAGAGCAGCGTCCTCCCTGAGTGCTCGCTGGAGGCGGTCATATTCTGCCGCACCCACGAGGCGGCGGGCGAAGGCTTGGTATCCGACATTACGCACCTTGCGCACCCACGCGTCGACTGCGACGTGAGTCTCTTCCTGCGCGAACGTTTCGATGCCGTTCACCACAGCGTCCACGTCGGGGTCGAGCTCTTTGAACGTCCCCTCGAGTCGCTCTTGCCAAGGCCGCGAATCCTGATCGTTCATCAACACAGAGCAGACGGTGACGACAACGTCCGCGACCTGAAGCACCACCGGTTCGATCCTGAGCGCCGACAGCACGCGAGGGTCCAGTTCACGGGCACGCCTCGCAAACCTCGACCTGTGCGGCTCGAGGGTCAACTGCTGCTCAGTAGTCAACTATCTCCCTTCCTTCGGCGGTGCGTGGTTGGGCCGGTCCGGCGGCCGGCCCAACCACGTTGCATCTGTTGAATATGGCTCGCTTTCAGCTGCAGCCGGAGGTGGAACCGCAGCCCTCGCACACATAGCAGCTACCGGCTGGGCGCATCTTCGTCCCGCAGGTCAGGCACATCGGCGCATCTGCGGCCTTAGCGTCACCGAACTTGGCGAGCAGGTCGGCTGAGGAGTGGATCTCGGCGGAGACCTCACGGGCCGAAGCGGCTCCGGCACCCGAGTGCACCCTGCTCGCGTCGAACTCAGCCCCTGCGGCAGGTGTCGGCCGCGGCTCGGCGGTCTTCTTCGGGGCCGAGGCTCCGATGCCCTGGGCGAAAGACTCCAGCTCCTCCTCGATGTCCTCATCGGAGGCCTCGACAGTCGGGGCGTAGGAGCCGGTCTCGAGCTGACGGGCCCGCTCGCTCGCGGTGTGAATGCCCATGAATGAGCGGGTCTCGAAGTCGAGGTAGTCCAGCGCCAGGCGCCGGAAGACGTAGTCCATCAACGACTGGGCCATCCGCACGTCCGGGTCGTCGGTCATCCCGGCCGGTTCGAAGCGCATGTTGGTGAACTTCTCAACGAAGGTCTCGAGCGGCACACCGTACTGCAGCGCCACCGAGGTGACGATCGAGAACGCGTCCATGACACCGGCCAGGGTCGAGCCCTGCTTGCCGAACTTGAGGAAGACCTCACCCAGGCGACCGTCGTCGTACGTACCGGCGGTCAGGTAGCCCTCGGCGCCGCCGACGGTGAACGATGTCGTCTGGGAGATGCGACGCTTGGGCAACCGCTCACGCGTCGGGCGGTAGACGACCGTTTCGGCCGCCGGGGACGGAGCCTCCTTGGCCCGCGACCCGGCGTCGGACAGCGGCTGGCCCACCTTGCAGTTGTCCCGGTAGACCGCCAGCGCCTTCAGGCCAAGCTTCCAGCCCTGGACGTAGACATCCTCGATCTCCTTGACGGTGGCGCTCTCCGGCAGATTGACCGTCTTGGAGATCGCTCCGGACAGGAACGGCTGCACCGAGGCCATCATCCGCACATGGCCCATAGGGGAGATCGCCCGGACGCCCATCGCGGTGTCGAACACTTCGTAGTGTTCGGGCTTGAGACCTGGTGCGTCGAGGACGTGCCCCTTGTCGGCGATGTACTCGACAATCGCCTCGATGGTTTCCTGCGGGTAGCCGAGCTTGCGCAGCGCCCGCGGGATGGTCAGATTGACGATCTGCATCGACCCGCCGCCGACGAGCTTCTTGAACTTCACCAGGGAGAAGTCCGGCTCGATGCCGGTGGTGTCGCAGTCCATCATGAAACCGATGGTGCCGGTGGGTGCGAGCACGCTGGCCTGGGCGTTGCGGTAGCCGTTCTTCTCACCAAGCTTGACGCCCTCGTCCCACGCCTTGGTCGCGACCCGGTGGATGTCCTTGTCCATGACTCCCACGGTGCGGATCGCGTCGTTGGCAGCAGCGTGCTTGCGCATGACCCGCTTGTGGGCGTCGGTGTTGCGCGAGTACCCGGCATACGGACCAACGACCCCGGCCAGTTCGGCGGAACGCTTGTAGGCAGCCCCGGTGAGCAGCGACGTGATCGATGCAGCGATCGCACGCCCACCCTCGGAGTCGTAGCCGTGCCCGGTGGCCATGAGCAGTGCGCCGAGGTTCGCGTAGCCGATGCCCAGCTGCCGGTAGTCACGGGTAGTGATCCCGATCGACTCGGTCGGGAAGTCGGCGAAGCAGATCGAGATGTCCATCGCCGTGATGACGAGCTCGACGACCTTCTCGAAGGTGACGGCATCGAACGTGTCATCCTCGCGCAGGAACTTCAGCAGATTGAGTGAGGCGAGGTTGCACGAGGAGTTGTCCAGCGACATGTACTCCGAGCACGGGTTCGACGCCGTGATCCGTCCGGTCTCGGGGTTGGTGTGCCAGTCGTTGATCGTGTCGTCGTACTGGATGCCGGGGTCGGCGCACTCCCAGGCGGCGGTGGCGATTTTGCGCATGAGCGCACGGGCATCAACCTGCTCAATGACCTCGCCGGTCTTGCGGGCACGCAGCCCGAAGGGTGCGCCATCCTCGACGGCGCGCATGAACTCGTCACTGACTCGCACCGAGTTGTTCGCGTTCTGGTACTGGACTGAGACGATGTCCTTGCCGCCGAGGTCCATGTCGAACCCGGCGTCGCGCAGGGCGCGGATCTTGTCCTCCTCGCGCGCCTTGGTCTCGATGAACTCCTCAATGTCGGGGTGATCGACATCAAGGACGACCATCTTGGCCGCCCGGCGGGTTGCGCCCCCGGACTTGATCGTCCCCGCGGAGGCGTCGGCGCCTCGCATGAAGGACACCGGTCCGGAGGCGGTGCCGCCCGAGGAGAGCAACTCTTTGGAGGAGCGGATGCGCGAGAGGTTCAAGCCCGCACCCGAACCACCCTTGAAGATGAAGCCCTCCTCCTTGTACCAGTTCAGGATCGAGTCCATCGAGTCGTCGACCGAGAGAATGAAGCAGGCCGAGACCTGCTGGGGGCTCTTGGTGCCGACGTTGAACCACACAGGCGAGTTGAAGCTGAACACCTGGTGCAGCAAGGCGTGAGTCAGCTCGTGCTCGAAGATCTCCGCGTCCTCGTCGGTCGCGAAATAGCCATGCTCCTTGCCGGCCCGCACATAGGTGAGGACCACCCGATCGATGAGCTGCTTGAGCCCACGCTCCCGCTCGGAGGTACCGAGCGCGCCGCGGAAGTACTTCGTCGTCACGATCGTCGAGGCATTGACGCTCCAGAAGTCAGGAAACTCCACTCCCCGCTGCTCGAAAATCGTCTCTCCGGTCCGCCAGTTCTGCTGGACGACGTCCCGCAGCTCCCAGGTCACTTCGTCATAGGGGTGCACTCCGGGGGTGGTGTGGATGCGCTCGACGCTCACCCCCTTGCCCCTGCCGTTCCTGCGGGCACCTGCACGTGCACCGGCGGTCTCCGTCATGGTCTGGTCCTCTCTCCCCGGCGTATGGCCGGGCCTATCTCGTGTGGTTCGTGTTCAGTTGCGGGGCGCTCGAAGGTGGTCCTGTCGGGGCGGGCCCGACTCAGGACCACTCGACGCTCGTTCGGCTCGCAGCAGCGTGATGGCATCCTGGAAGTCCTCGAGGGACTCGAACGCCTGGTAGACGCTCGCGAACCGCAGGTAGGCGACCTCGTCGAGTTCCCGCAGCGGTTCGAGGACGGCCAATCCGACCTCATGGGCGTCGACCTCAGCGCTGCCCTGTGCCCGGACCGACTCCTCGACCCGATGGGCCAGCAGCGCCAGCTGGTCCTCGGTGACCGGACGCCCCTGGCAGGCCTTGCGGACCCCTGAGAGGACCTTCGCCCGGCTGAACGGCTCGGTCGCTCCGGAGCGCTTGAGGACTGACAAGGCTGCCGACTCGATCGTGGTGAAGCGCTTTCCACACTGCGGGCACTGCCGGCGCCGTCGGATCGAGATGCCGTCGTCGGTGACCCGGGAGTCCATGACACGACTGTCGGTATGCCGGCAGAACGGGCAGTGCATGGCGGCTCTCACCCCTTGGGGACGGTGTGTGACTCGGGACCGATGCCGGCCCCGACTGTGGATGGTGTCGTGGATCGTGCTGTTGACAACCTGTGGGTAATCCGATGGAGCTGTGCACTATATGTGGACGAACTACATTGATGTAACCACTAGATGTGGTGGACATCATGCGCCTCGGCGACCGGAAGCGCAAGCCCTAGCCCATTCCCGCGACGCGGCTCAGGATCCAGGAACCACCAGCCTCTGACCCGCGCTCACCTGCGTCGTGCTGAGGTTGTTGGCGATCTGGACGGTCGCCACCGCGTCTGCGACCGACAGAGTCGGCAGCTCCCGGGCAGCGATCTGGGAAAGGGTCTCGCCGGCGTGCACGGTGATCCACGGGCCGGCCGTCGGGATCGTCGCCGGTGCCTGCGGCGCCGACAGGCCGAAACCGATGAGCAACGCAGCCGTCACCCCGAGCAGCAATAGAACGAGGCGGCCACGACGGGTCAGGACCAGTCGGTCGAGGCCCTGCGGATCCGGGGTGCGCTCCGGGACGAGCCGCAGGTGTCGAGCTCGGGCAGAGCGTAGGCCACCGACCCTCGAACGGGGAGCCGGTTCGGCCCCCCTCCAGGGTCCGCTCCCCGTCCAAGGCTCTGTCCAGGGCTCTGTCCAGGGCTCTGTCCACGGCTCCGCCAAAGGCCTCATTCCCGTGGCTGCGATCGCGCTGCTCACGCTCATGATCGACTCCTCTCGCTCTCGCCATCGTATGAACGTTCGATTCTGCCTTTCATGTTTAGCACAGGTGTTCGAGCATCGACAAGACACGCGTCGAACATATGTTTGGCATCGGTGTTTCCCGCTACGTACACTGGGCTCATGGCAGGCACCCTGCCAAGGACCACTGACAGCCACCCCGGGGGCGATCGGTCCGGGTCAGGCCCCCCGGCCAGGTCAGTTCGGCCACGTCAGTTTGGCTACGCCAGTTCGGCTACATCGAGGAGATCACGATGGTCCAGCAGAAGTCCCCGCAGCAGGATGCGAACGTCCGCGACCTGCCGCGACGGGACGCGGACGGCAAGACCCTCACCATGCGTCAGCGCCGGGTTCTCGAGGTCATCCGCGCCTCCATCGCCGAGCGCGGATACCCGCCGAGCATGCGCGAGATCGGCGAGGAGGTCGGCCTGTCCTCGCCGAGTTCGGTGCAGCACCAGCTCATGTCCCTGGAACGCAAGGGCTACCTCCGCCGTGATCCACACCGTCCCCGCACGATCGAGGTCGTCTCGCCCGACTCGCCGGGTTCACTACGGGGCTACCGAGGTGGTGCCGACCCGGACGACATCAACGCCTTCGATGTGACTGGGATCGGCGACGCGAAGCCCGAGGCGTCCTACGTCCCGGTCGTGGGCCGCATCGCAGCAGGGGTCCCGCTGACTGCGGAGGAGGCTATCGAGGACGTCTTCCCACTGCCCAAGCAGATCGTCGGTGAGGGAACGCTCTTCCTGCTCAAGGTCGCTGGAGACTCGATGATCGACGCCGCGATCTGCGACGGCGACTGGGTCGTGGTACGCCAGCAGCCCGTTGCCGACAACGGTGACATCGTCGCAGCGATGCTCGACGGCGAGGCCACGGTCAAGACCTATCTCCACCGGCACTTCAAGACGTGGTTGCTGCCGGCCAACGAGGCCTACGACCCCATCGATGGCGACGCGGCGACGATCCTAGGCAAGGTCGTCGCGGTTCTGCGCCGCATCTGATCGCCTCCGGGCATCTGACCGCCTCCGGGCCCCGCGACGCCACTTCTCCTCAACGAACGGAGTGCCCCGCGCGCACCAGTCCGTCGGCCAGTTGCGACAGGGTGGCTCCCAGTGGCGCATCGACGTGCAAGAGCCCGAAGGGGTCGGCCCGGGTTGGGCCTTTGGTGAGGATGGCCACCGGTATGCCGCGTGCCACCGCCCGGCGGACGAACCGCAAGCCGCTCATCACCTGCAGTGAGGAGCCCAGGACCAGGAGCGCTGGGGCGGTGTCGGTGAGCTGGAAGCAGTGCGCGACCCGTTCTTTGGGGACGGAGCCTCCAAAGAACACGACATCCGGCTTCACCCAGTCGGAGGCGCACCGTGGACACACCGGTTGGACGAACTGCGTGACCAGATCGTCGTGCAGGACGATGTCCCCGTCCGGGCGGATCTGGCTCGACACCTGCGACCCGTCCGGGGCCACACCGGTGGCCAGGTCGGCGAACCCCGGGTTGAGCCGGGACATCTGCTCCTGGAGCCAATCACGGTCGATCCGCATCTGGCACTCGAGGCATACGACGACGGACAGCGAGCCGTGCAACTCCACGACATCCCGCGACCTCGCACGCTGATGCAGCCCGTCGACGTTCTGGGTGATCACTGCGCCCAGGTGCCCTGAGCGCTGCAGTGCGCTCACCGCACGATGTCCGGCGTTCGGCTCGGCCATCCGAAACCGCGCCCACCCGATATGGCTGCGGGCCCAATACCGTTGCCGGGCCTCGCCGCTACCGACGAACTCGCCGTGCGACATCGGGGTGACCTTCCGGCGGCCGTCCGGACCTCGATAGTCCGGGATTCCCGACTCGGTGGAGATCCCGGCGCCACTGAGGACGAGAGTTCCTGGATGTTCTGCGAGCAGCGTCCCCAGACGGGACAGGTCGGCGTCCACGGGTCCAGATTATGCTCGGCCGATGATCGACGTCGCCGGGCTGCGGGTCATGCGCGCTATCGCCGAGGAGGGCAGCTTCACGGCAGCCGCCATTTCCTTGGGGTATTCCCAGCCCGCGATCAGCCAGATGGTGCGCCGACTGGAGCAGCGCACCGGTACCGTCCTCGTCGAGCGCGTCGGCCGCTCGGTTCGTCTCACCGAGGCTGGCGCGGCACTGGCCCGACATGCCGGACCAGTCATGGCAGCCCTCGATGCCGCAGAGGAGGAGGTCGCGGCGATCGTCGGGCTCCGGACCGGCCGTGTGCGCCTGATGGCGTTCCCGTCGGCCTCGGCGACATTGGTTCCCAAGGCTCTCGCGGCCGTCAAGCGTGACCATCCCGGGGTCCAGATCACTTTCACCGAGGCTGAGCCACCTGAGTCCCTCGCCGCGCTGCGCGCCGGCGAGGTGGACCTAGCCGTTGCCTTCACCTACGAAGGTACCGACCTGGGACGAGGTGAGGAGGACCTCGACGGCTTCGTCACCACGGTCCTGCTCGATGACGAGGTACGTCTGGCCGTCCCCTTGAGCCATCCGCTGGCCAGCACCGCCTCCGCGGACCTGGCCGATCTCGCCGATGAGACCTGGATCGCCGGCTGCCCGCGATGTCGAGGCCACCTCCTCCAGCTGTGCACCACCTCCGGTTTCACCCCACACATCACCTTTGAGACCGAGGACTATGTCGCCGTCATGGGCCTGATCGCCGAGGGGCTCGGTGTCGCCGTCATCCCCGACCTGATCCTCGACACCGTGCATCACCCGGACGTCGTCGCCTTGCCGCTGCGCCCACAGTCACGCCGATGCATCCAGGCCGTGACGACCCCGGATCTGCAACGCGTCCCGGCGGTCGCAGCGACCCTGGCTGCGCTCACCGCGAGCGCCGCGGCGCGCTGCCGTGCTCGCTGACCAGGACAAGGCCGTCCGGGCCGGCCACGAGCGCAATGTCCCCCTCCTCGTCGGTGCGGTGCACCGCATACCCGTTCCGCTGGTATGCCGTCAGGTGCGCTGCAGTGGGATGGCCGTAGTCGTTGCGCCCCACACTGACGACCGCCCACTGCGCACGGATGCGTTCGACGAGCCCGGGGTCGAGGTTCGCCGAACCGTGGTGGTTGGTGCGCACGGCGTCGACCTGGTCGACCCAGGCGCTCAGCTGCGGGTCCCGACGAATCCGCAGCAGCAAGTCCCGCGCGCCCTCCCGTTCCAGGTCGGCCAGGACGAGGATCGATGCGGGGCCAACCTCGGCCGCGATCGCCAGGGAGTTGTTGTTGGGCAGTGACCCCGCACTGATCAGTCGGGCCGGTGAGAGCACCCGGGCCGTGACGTCGCCCACGCTGACGGTATCCCCGGCGCGCAGCACGCCTATTGGTATGCCGCGCTCACCGACCCAGCGGGCCACCTGCTCAACCTGCACACGAGGCTCGGTGTAGGGCGTGGCCAGGACCTGGGTGACGTCAGCGGTGGACAGCACACCGGGGAGCCCGTCGACGTGGTCGGCGTGGTAATGAGTGAGCACTGCCAGGGGCACCGCACGCACCCCCAGGCGGCGTAGGCACCCCCGGACCAGCTCCGGTTCTGGACCTGTGTCGATGACCACCGCTGCATCTGCAGCAGCCCTCAGCACGGTTGCGTCCCCCTCCCCCACGTCACAGAAGACAACGACCCAATTCTGTGGGGGCCAGGTGAGAACCGACGTCGGGGTCAGCACCGAGGCGGTGAGGCCGAGCACCCACACGGCAGCCACCGGGCGGCGCTGGCACTGGTATGCCGCCCATGGGGCGATCAGGACCCCAGCCACGGTTGCGGCCGCCAGGAGCAGTGCACCGAAGAGCCCGCCACGCCACGGGATGGTGCCTGCGGGCACGGACTCCAGGTGGCGAGCCACCGCAGCCACCGCCAGCGCCGGCAGCCCTGCTGCCCAGGCCAGAGCACCGCCGACCCCGGGTAGGACCGGTGCCACGAGCGCGACCGCCACGCCAGCGATGGTGGCGGGTCCGACGAAGGGTGCCGCGAGCAGGTTGGCGAGCACCCCGACGAGCGAGACCGACTCCTGCAGGACGACGATGACCGGGGCACACATGAGTTGAGCAGCGACCGGAACAACGAGCAGCGGACCAAAGCCGGACAGACGTCGTGGCAGCCATCCCGACACGACGGCCCCCCATGGACGGACGAACACGAGCAGGCCGACGGTGGCCAGGGTGGACAGTGCGAAGCCATAGGAGCGCGCGAGCCACGGGTCCAGAAGCAGGAGCACCATGACTGCGCTGGCCAGGACCGCCGGCCCGGTCGTCCTGCCACGGCGGGAGAGTCCGATCAGCCCGATCGCACCCATCGTGGCCGCGCGCAGCACGCTGGGGTCGGGGCGAGCCAGGACGACGAATCCGGCGAGAGCGAGAGCGGCGAGCGGCATTCGCAAACGGCGGCGCACGCCGAGCAGGCTGCAGCACCCCAGCACCAGGGTGAGCACGACGCTGACGTTGGACCCGCTCACCGCGGTCAGGTGGGTCAGGCCGGTGGTCCGCATAGCCTCGGTGAGGTCCGGCGGGGTCTGGGTGGTGTCCCCGATAACTAGGCCCGGGACCAGGCCGCGGGCATCGGGGGGCAACCCGGCGGTTGCCTGTCGAAGCGCCCGCCGTAGTGTCTCGGCAGTTGCCGCGACGAGACCGGGGGATGCGACCTCCTCGATGGGCCCGGCCACGGTGAGTACCGCGACGTCGCCGCTGCCCGGTGGCGCAGGCCCCAGCCGACCGGGCACCGAGACCGTGCCGTGCCAGCGCAGATCACGCACGGCACTGCCGCCACTGAGCCGGACCGGTCCGTGTGCCGGACCGGTCCGGCCCCGTCCGGTGATCTCGATCGCGTCGATCCGGGAGGTCCAACGCTGCGCAGCTCCCCGTTCATCGACGCGGCTGAGGCGTGGCGCAGGGTCCGTGACGACAGTGCCTCGCAACGTCACCACGGCTCGTTCGTCCCGCAGGTCTGTCAGTGGGCCGGCGCCGCGACGCGCCGTCTCGCTCACGGCACCGGCGAGGAGTAGGGCAGCCAGCAGCGCTGCGAGGCATCCGGCCCGCGCCAGGGCAGAGGTGCGCGCACGATCGACCCGGGTCAAGGGTGCAGCTCCGGCCGCCAGCGCCACCGCGCCGACCAGGCACCACAGCTGCCCCGTGACCGGCCTGGACACCACGACAGCCAACACTGCCCATGCCGTGAGGGCGGGCAGCAGGAGACGCAGGTCGAGCGGGTGGCTTGCCCCTGTCGGGTCGCTCACTGTGAGCCGGGCGAGTCGGGCCCGAACCCGGCGCCGCAGGCCATTGGCCGCTCCAGCCAGGATGGCTGTGGACCGCCCCCGGGTCACACGGTGACCTTGGGTCGGAGCTGCTCGAGCATGCGCTGCCCGATCCCGGAGACCTCCGCGAGCTCGTCGACGCTGGTGAACCGTCCATGTGCGACCCGCCAGTCGAGGATCCGCTGGGCCAGGACCGGACCAACTCCGGGCAGAGTGTCAAGGGCAGCTAGGTCCGCGGTGTTGAGGTTCACCAGCGCGCTGGAGCCCCCGGTGGTGCCACCACCGGTCCCGGCGACGACGGAAGCCGGAGGCGCCTGCTCCCCTGGTGCCGGAATCCGGACTTGCTCACCGTCGACGAGTACCCGCGCAAGGTTCACGGCCGCTACCTCAGCCCCGGGCAGAGCCCCACCGGCCGCGGTGAGCGCGTCGATGACCCGAGAGCCGGCCGGCAGGTGGAGAACTCCCGGATGGGTCACCTGCCCGACGATGTCGACGATGACGCCCGAGCCTGCCGTCGCGGGAACCTCTCCAGGGCCAACTGTGGGGCTCGCGCGGGGGGTCAGCTTCACCGACAGTGCAGTGGATCCCGGCTCAGGACCTGTCCGACTGCTCGCCCAGAGCACTCGCACCCCGAGAATGGCGGTCACGGTCACCAGCACTCCGAGTACCCCAAGGAGGGCACCGGCGCTGACCGACCACCGGGAGCGCCGCAACACTGTCGGCACGGTGAACAGTCGTGACGGTGGGGGGCCGGGGCGACGGTGTCGACCCTCGCATCCAGCAGCAGGCACCTCAGCGGGTTTCGCAGCACGTCTCTCAGCAGGCGCCCCAACGTCAGGCCCCGGATCATCGGCCTCGCCGGCATCGACCTCTCCGGCATCGACCACGCCGGCATCGACCTCTCCGGCATCGGCCGCGGACAACCCCTGGTGGCGGGTCAGCACCGTCCACACCCGTGGGGAGAGGGACGGCGAGGCGCGACGAAGCGGCATACCGGGCGAGGCTAGGGAACCTAGCCCCAGCCCAGGAGCCGCTCCTGGACCCTGTGGACTGTGAGGGACCCGGGCCGCGACCTGTGGACCGAGATCAGTGACGTCGCCGCGCGAGTGCTTCGACGAGGTTGCGCCGGTGCCGGGTCAGAACGAGCACACCCACGCTGACCAACCACCAGCCGAGTTCTGGTGGCCCCAGCCACTGCGGCAGGACGCCGACGAGCGTGAGAACCCCTGCGGTGACGAGCCACAGACAGACCAGGATCGAGGCCTCACCGACGCGGCGGGTCCATCCGAAACCGCCGGCGAAGACCACGAGCGAGGCCAGGGCGACCCACGGGGTGAGAGCAAGCAGCGCCCCGAACGTCGTCGCCACCCCCTTGCCACCACGTCCGCGCAGGAACGGGCTGAACATATGACCAAGAACGACGGCACCACCACCGAGCATCGCCGCGGCGAAACCGAGGGACCTCAGCACCAGCCACACGGGTAGCCATCCCTTGAGGATGTCGAGGAGACCGACGAGAACACCCCAGCGCAGGCCGAGGACCCGCCCCGCGTTGGTCGCACCCGGGTTGCCTGAGCCGGCACCGCGCAGGTCCCGGCCCAGCAGCCGGGCTAGCACCATCGCCGGGTTCGCCGCACCGACGAGGAAGCATCCGGCCGCCAGGAGCGCCATGGTGCCCACGGACCCCGCACTCCAGCTCATCCGGGCGAGCGGTTGGGCCCGACCGGGGCGCGGGGCCACACCGAGACGTGGGGCACGACGGCGACTGCGAGGGTGCCCGGACCCACGTGTGCCCCGACAACCGCTCCGAGCTCGACGACCCCGATCCGTTGCCGACCACCGAGCCGTTGCGACAGCCGATCAGCGAGCGTATCGGCCCGCTGAGCAGCGTCGAGGTGGTGGACGACGACGTCGGCACCATCAGCAGCTTGCTCGATGGCGTCCACAGCGAGCTCTTCCAGACGCCCGATGGCCCGGCTCGCGGTTCGCACCTTCTCCAGGGCGACGATGTGCCCGTCGACGAGACCGAGGATGGGTTTGATCGCCAGGGCCGATCCGAGCAGGGCACTCGCCTTGCCGATCCGCCCTCCGCGCCGCAGGTACTCCAAGGTGTCGACGTAGAAGAAGCACGCGGCGCCGGCGCACCGCTGCTCCACGACACCGGCCACCTCGTCGAGGTCGGCCCCGCCGGCAGCGGCCTTCACGCCGGCGAGGACGGCATACGCCATCGCACCACCAAGGACGCGGGAATCGACGACCCGCACCGGCACGTCCGCTTGGGCCGCGGCCAGCTGCGCCGAGCCGATGGTGCTCGACATGTCCGCGGAGATGTGCACCGAGACGATCCCACTGGCCCCATCAGCGACAGCGTCGGCATACACGTCGGCGAAGGCCTGTGGGGAGGGCCGCGACGTGGACACCGGGGTGAAGGAGCGCAACGCCTCGGCGACCTGCGCCGGGGTGACGTCGACGCCCTCGCTGAACTCCTGGCCGCCGATCACGACGTGGAGCGGGACGACACCGATCCGATGCGCGGCTCTCTCCTTCGCGCTCAGGTATGCCGTGGAGTCGGTGACGAGGGCGATGGGCACCACCACAGGCTAGTGCCCTGCAGCCGCCCCGGCTCCGAGGCCGGCTGCAGCACTCAGACCGGGACGACGGCTGCCGCACTCAGACCGGGACGACGTTGACGAGCTTGGGTGCCCGCACGATAACCGTCCGGATGCCGCTCGCGGTCTCCGCGACGACCTTCGGTGTGGCCAGGGCGAGGGCGCGCAGCTCGGCCTCGTCGATGTCCGCAGACACCTCGATCCGGGCGCGGACCTTGCCGCGCACCTGCACCACGCAGGTGACCATCTCGTCGGCGACCAGGGCGGGGTCGGCCACCGGGAACGGCTCGTGGGCGAGCGAGGTGCCGTGGCCCAGTCGAGACCACAGCTCTTCGGCGATGTGCGGGGTCAGCGGTGCCACCATGAGGACCAGTGGTTCCACGGCGGCCCGCGGAGACACGTTCAGCTTGGTCAGTGCGTTGTTGAGCTCGGTCAGCCGGGCGATCGCGGTGTTGAAGGCCAGCGACTCGTAGTCGTCGCGCACTGCAGCGATGGTCTTGTGCAGCACCCGCTGGGTCGCCTCGTCGAGGGGCACGTCCGCGACTCGCACCTCACCGGTCTCCTCGTCGATAACGTTGCGCCACAGCCGCTGGAGGAAACGTTGCGAACCGACCACGGCTCGGGTCTCCCACGGCTTGCTCTGGGCCAGCGGCCCCATCCCCATCTCGTAGAGCCGGAGGGTGTCCGCGCCGTAGGAACGGTACATCTGGTCCGGGCTCACCATGTTCTTCAGTGACTTGCCGATCTTGCCGAACTCGCGGGTGACCACCTGGTCCTGCCAGGTGAACACGCTGAGCCCGTCGTCGCCGACGTGCTCGTGCACCTCGCTGGCCTCGACGTACTGCCCGCGGCCGTCGGTGTACGCCGGCGCCTGGATGTAGCCCTGGGAGAAGTACCGACGGAACGGCTCGTCAGAGCTGAGGTGACCCAGATCGTGGAGCACCTTGTGCCAGAACCGCGCATAGAGCAGGTGAAGCACGGCGTGCTCCACGCCACCGATGTAGAGGTCGACGCCACCGGGGTCACGAGTCCCCGCCGGCGCTCCGGCCACCGGGGAGTCGTGCGGGCCCATCCAGTAGCGCTCGTTCTCGGGGTCGACGAAGGCTTGCGCGTTGGCCGGGTCGAGGTAGCGCAAGTAGTACCAACACGACCCCGCCCAGTTGGGCATCGTGTTCGTCTCCCGCCGGTAGTGCTGCACCCCCCGTCCGTCGCCGAGGTCGAGGTCGACGTGGACCCAGTCGGCAAGGCGTCCCAGCGGCGCCTCCGGTTCCGAGGAGTCGTCCTCGGGGTCGAACAGCGCGGGACGGTAGTCCGGCACGTCGGGAAGTTCGACCGGCAGCATGGACTCGGGCAGCGCATGGCTAGTGCCGTCCTCGTCGAAGACAATGGGGAACGGCTCCCCCCAGTACCGCTGCCGGCTGAACAGCCAGTCCCGCAGCTTGTAGTTGACCGTGCCTTCGCCCAGGCCCCGGTGCTCGAGCCAGCCGACGATCTCGGTCTTGGCCGTGGCGATGTCCAGTCCGTCGAGGCTGATCTCGTCGTTGGCCGAGTTGATCACCTCCCCGTCCCCGGCGTATGCCGCGTCCGGGTGTCCAGCGGGAGGCGCCACGGTGTGGATGATCGGCAACCCGAATGCCGTGGCGAACTCGAAGTCCCGCTGGTCGCCGCCGGGCACCGCCATGATTGCCCCAGTGCCGTAGCCCATCAGGACGTAGTCGGCGATGAAGACCGGGATCAGTTCGCCGTTGACCGGGTTGCTCGCCCAGCCCCCGGTGAACACCCCGGTCTTGTCCTTGGCCTCGGCCTGCCGTTCGACATCGCTCTTGCGGGCCGCCGCTCGGCGGTATGCCGCCACCGCCTCCCCAGGTGTGGCCGCACCGGCCGTCCACGCCGGCGCGGTCCCCTGCGGCCACCCGCCCGAGGGGGTGAGCACGTCGACCAGAGGGTGCTCCGGGGCCAGAACCATGAAGGTCGCCCCGAACAGGGTGTCCGGGCGGGTGGTGAAGACCTCGATCGCCGCAGCGGAGCCACCGTCGAGGGGGAAGCGGACCAGCGCCCCGTGGCTGCGTCCGATCCAGTTGCGCTGCATGAGCTTGACCTTCTCCGGCCAGTCGACCCGGTCGAGGTCGTCGGCCAGCCGGTCGGCATACGCGGTGATCCGCATCATCCACTGCCGCAGGTTCTTACGGAACACCGGGAAGTTCCCGCGCTCGGTGAGACCCTCGTTGGTCACTTCTTCGTTGGCCACCACCGAGCCCAGCCCAGGTGCCCAGTTCACCGGAGCCTGCGCGCTGTAGGCGAGCCGGTAAGAGTCGAGGACCTGCGCCCGTTCCGTGGCCGAGAGCTCGGACCACGCCCGCCCGTCCTCGCTGAGCACCGCCCGCTGACCCGCCTCGAACTGCTCCACGAGCTCGCTGATCGGGCGGGCCCGGCCCAGGCCACCGTCCGGGCGTGGCGCCTGCGGGTCGTACCACGCGTTGAAGATCTGCAGGAAGATCCACTGGGTCCACCGGTAGTAGGCCGGGTCGATGGTCTCGATCGCCCGCCGGTCATCGTGGCCCAGGCCGAGGCGGCGCAGCTGCCGCTTCATGATGGCGATGTTGGCCTGCGTGGTCAGCCGTGGGTGCTGCCCGGTCTGCACGGCATACTGCTCGGCCGGCAGCCCGAACGCGTCGTAGCCCAGGCAGTGCAGCACGTTGGCCCCACGCATCCGGTGGTAGCGGGCGAAGACATCCGTGGCGATGTAGCCCAGAGGGTGCCCGATGTGCAGCCCGGCCCCACTGGGATAGGGAAACATGTCGAGCACGAGGAGCTTGTCACGTCCAGTCACCTTGTTCGGCTCGGCCCAGGGGCCAGCCGGATTGGGGGCGCGGAAGGTGCCCTCGGCCTCCCAACGGTCCTGCCACGCGGTCTCGATGGCCTCGGCCAGCTCGGCGGTGTAGCGGTGCGGGGTCTCGCTGTTCATCATGTCCTCGGTCTCGTGCGTCGACCGCGAGGCTACCGCAGGGCACTGCGGGGGATCGGCAGCGTCCGCTGCACCTGCGTGTGAGGATGGCTGACGTGGAGGACTTGACCGATCGCGACCGCGGACTCGTCACCGGCACCGACGGCCTGACCCGACCGGCCTGGGCGGGTAGTGACCCGCTGCTGCGGCACTACTACGACACCGAGTGGGGTATGCCGGTGCGTGACGAGCGGGGACTCTTCGAGCGCCTCAGTCTCGAAGCGTTCCAAGCGGGGCTGTCGTGGGTGACCATCCTGCGCAAGCGCGATGACCTTCGAGCGGCATTCGCCGGGTTCGATCCCGAGGTGCTCGCCGGTTTCGGCGAGGAGGACGTCAGCGCCCTGTTGCGCGACGAGCGGATCGTGCGCAATCGGGCCAAGATCCGCGCGACGATCACCAACGCGAGAGCCACGCTCGCCCTGCGCGCGGACCCCGAGGGCGACCTCGCGGCATACCTGTGGTCCTTCCAGCCTGCGCAGACCCTGTGCCCTCAGCGCGAATGCGAGATCCCGACGACCTCGCCGGAGTCCACGGCGATGGCCCGTGGGCTCAAGAGCAAAGGGTTCGTCTTCGTGGGGCCGACGACGATGTTTGCGCTGATGAAGGCCGTCGGCATGGTCGACGCGCACGTCGTGGGCAGTCACCGTCGGGGCAGTTCAGGCCTGTGGGCGCCCTGAAGCGGTTCCGGACTGCCCGGCTCGCCCCGGAAGGACATCAGGACGAACTCACGGATAGAGGAGCACCAGGATCGACGCATTGTCCCGGCCCGTGCAGGTCACGCGAGTCGCCGAGGGTACGCAGGTTATGGGGTAGGTCTGGTGGGTGACCGGCGAGTTGACCGAGAGGGTGCGGGTGCCGGTGCCCCCGGCATCGTTGAATGCGACCCGGACCTCCTCGGCGAACGGGCAGCTCGTGCTGTCCCGGTTCCCGGACACCGAGTGTGTCCACGTTCCCGTCGCCGGGGCCGTCTGCGGGCAGTTCGCCTGCTCGCCAGTCACCGGTGGCACCGGAGCTGCCGTCGCTGACCTCGTGGGCGAGGGGGTCGTCTGCGACGAGCGGGGACGCGCCGAGGTGTGCGTGGGCGGCGAGGCCATGGCTCCTGTGGTGGGGACGGTGGGGCCGCTGCCCGGCTCGGAGGAACGACTCAGGAGCCACAGCACACTGGCTGCGACCATGCCGAAGGCGAGGATCATCGCCGCAGCGATGTACAGCACCCCGTTGCGGCTGTCCCTGCGGCGCTCGGCGGTCCGATCGTGCTCGTTCCATCCCGATTCGACGGCTCCGGCATCCCACTGCCCAGGACCGGCCGACCACTGCCCCGGGGGGACGTCGGCCGGCGGTCGGCCAGCAGCCCACGGAATGAACGGCTCCGCCGACGCCGGCGTGATGGGCATCTGGTCGACCTGCTTGACGAGGTTCACAGCCCCTGGTGGCGCCGGGCTCGCCCCGGATCCAGGGTCGGCCACGGCAGGCAACTCCTGGCCGCAGTCAGGACAGAACCGCGACCCCGCAGGCGCGAAGGTGCCACAAGTCGGGCACGTCACCCCGAGTTGAAAGGTGTGTTCAGGCACGGCTCGCTCCCCTTTCCTGGGAGAGGAAGGACGCCTGCGGCGACACCAACAAGAGCCGACGCTGGCGTCGGCTCTTGGCCGTGGAGCTGAGGGGATTCGAACCCCTGACCCCCTCCATGCCATGGAGGTGCGCTACCAACTGCGCTACAGCCCCGTGTGGGTGGACGCCCACGGCGCCTGCGGAAGTCTACCCATGCCCCCCGCGAGTTGACCAAATCGTCTCCAGCCGGCTCACGGAGGTGACGCCGCCTCGATCCTGTCTCCGACGACGCTAACGTTCCAGGTCCGCACGAACCACCCACGCCGCCCCTGGACGAGCTCGCTCCAGTGGCAGTTGCCGAACCCGCCGAGGATTCGCCACGCCAGCTCCTGGTCCAGGCCCAGCAGCTGCGCGACCGCAGCCCGTCCAGCAGCGCCGTGTGTAGCGACCACGACGCACTCCCCTGGTGCCATCGCCGCGACCACCTCGTCCAGGCATTCCCCGACCCGCCGGGCCACCTGGCCCATGGTTTCGCCGTGTACGCCGCGCGGGACGTCCTCCCCCCGCAGCACCGCGCTCCATTCCTGCGGCCAGCCCTGGCTCACCTCATCGCCGGTCAGTCCCTGCCAAGCTCCGGCGTCGACCTCCCGCAGACGGGGGTCCAAGGTCATCGGTATGGCGCAGGCTGAGCTGACGGCCTGCCCGGTCGCCGCGGCCCTGGCCAGGTCGGATGAGACCACCCGCGCGGGGTGCAGGGATCGCAGGGCTGCTCCGGCCGCAGCGGCCTGGGCCACTCCCTTGGCCGACAACGGCACGTCCAGCTGGCCCTGCCAGATCCCCGCTGCGTTGTGAGTCGACTCACCGTGCCGCAGGACGACGAGGCGACGGGCACGGTCCGCGCCGCTGCTCACCGGCTCAGCTGGGCGGTGCCGGACACCCCGAGATCAACGAGTGGGCAGTCCCGCCAGAGCCGCTCCAGGGCATAGAACTCGTGTTCGTCGTCGTGCTGGATGTGCACGACGATGTCACCGACGTCGATGAGCACCCACCGGCCTTCACGTCGGCCCTCCCGATGCAGTGGCTTGGCACCGGCGCCCCGCAGGGCGTCCTCGACCTCGTCGACGATGGAGCCGACCTGACGCTCGCTCTCCCCCGAGACGATGACGAAGATGTCGGTGATCCCCAACTGGTCCGAGACGTCGATCGCGGTGATCGTCGTGGCGAGCTTCTCGGCGGCAGCATGCCCCGCCGCCCGGGCAAGTTCGATGGATCCTGCGGTCGCGGTCACGGTGCTCCTTCGCCGCCGCGGATGGCCACGTCAGAGCGCGCAGCGCGCGCCGGTGGCCACACGGCATACAACCGATGCTTGTTGATGTATTGGACGACCCCGTCCGGGACGAGGTACCACACTGGCTGCCCGGTCCGTACCCGCGAACGACAGTCCGTCGAACTGATCGCCATCGCCGGAACCTCTTGGAGGGTGACCCGGTCCTGCGGGAGCCCGGCCTCGGTGAGCACGTACCCGGGCCGGGTGACCCCGATGAACCTAGCGAGGCCGAAGAGTGCGTCCACGTCCTTCCACGAAAGGATCTGGGCGAGCGCATCGGCTCCGGTGATGAAGTGCAGTTCGGCCCCCGGGTAGTTCTCCCGCATGTCTCGCAGGGTGTCGATGGTGTATGTGGGCCCCGCCCGGTCGATGTCGACCCGGCTCACCGTGAACCTGGGGTTGGACGCGGTCGCGATCACCGTCATCAGGTAGCGGTGCTCACCTGAGGTGACCTCGCGTCCCTCCTTCTGCCACGGTTCGCCGGTGGGCACGAAGACGACCTCGTCGAGGTGCAGCAGGCTCTGGACCTCCGAGGCCGCGACGAGATGCCCGTGGTGGATCGGGTCGAAGGTGCCGCCCATGACCCCGACCCGCCTCGGGACCTGCGGCACGGGACGGTCAGTGATGGTGCACTGCGCCCTGGCCCGCTGCCTCGTCCTGACCGTGCTCGCTCGGGGGAGCGTACTTCTGCGAGGTGTTACGGAAGGTCCAGAGCACCCCGAGGAGGACGGCGAAGATCAGGAGTGTCACGACGCCAAAGAGATACGGCGGCATGGGGAGCTCGGTGTGTCCCTCGGTGAGGACGCGCAGCGCTGACGACGACATGGCAGGCAGCCTACCGCCGACCTCCCCTGGTTCGGCGGGTGACCGGCCCCCGGACACGCCGCGGGACACGGCTCCAGGCACGGTGCACCTCGAGCGCTTCGACCCTGCCGCCGGACCGGTGACCCCGAGGCTCCCGATCTCGCATGTCGCCAACCCCGGGGCCCCGTACCCTGTAGCCGTGCCGGACCCCGAGATCGTGCTCAGTGTCGTCGTGCCGATGTATGACGAGGAGGCGGTACTGCCGCTCTTCGCGACCCGGCTGCGTCCTGTCCTCGACAGCCTCGAGACCACCTACGAGGTGCTCGCTGTCGACGACGGGAGTCGGGACGGTACGGCGGTGGCCCTGCAGCGGATGCGGCGGACCTGGCCCCAGCTCAGGGTGCTTCGGCTCCGAGCCAACGCAGGCCACCAGGCAGCACTGTCGGCGGGGCTGTCCCGAGCCCGAGGTAACTTCGTGGTCACCATCGATGCCGACCTACAGGATCCTCCCGAGGTCATCCCGGACATGCTCGAGCAAGCCCAGGCCGGCGACCTGGACGTGGTCTATGGCGTGCGCACGGACCGAAGCACCGACTCCGTCTTCAAGCGGGTCAGTGCCGGCGTCTTCTACCGCGTGCTGCGCCGACTCTCGGGGGTGGAGGCGCCCGTTGATGCGGGGGACTTCCGGCTCATGTCACGCGCCATGGTCGATGCCGTCGGCGCCCTGCCCGAACGCGATCGGGTGCTCCGCCTCGTCGTGCCGGCGCTGCAGTTCCCCTCCGGCAGCGTTGGCTACCGCCGGGAGGCACGTGCCGCCGGGCAGTCCAAGTACCCCCTGTCCAAGATGATCCGGCTCTCACTCGACGCGGTCACCGGCTTCTCCTTGGCCCCGCTACGGATCGCCACGTGGACGGGTCTGCTCGGCGGCCTCGTCGCGCTGACCGTCCTCGGCTATGCCGTCATCGCCCAACTCCTGGGCCGCACTCTGCCGGGCTGGACCTCGCTGGTGGTCATCGTCTCCACGGTCGGGGCCCTCCAACTGCTTGCCCTGGGGATCTTGGGCGAGTACGTCGGGCGCATCTACTTCCGGCTCCA
>JBDIAO010000046.1:0-21472 GCA_039812375.1 Phycicoccus sp.
GGATGGCGAAGATCCAGAGCGACTCGCTCGGCTTCGCCCAGTCGCTGTCGGCCGCCGTGGAGCAGGGCTACCAGTGGACCTCACTGCGTGGCCTGGTGATCGCCAGCGTGGCCATCCAGTCGATCGAGTATGACGAGGACACCCGCGCGCTGCTCAGCGATGTCAAGAAGGCCGATGCCCTCTCCGGCGCACGTGGCGGCGCCTTCCTGCAGCAGTCTGTGGCCCGTGGGATGGAGGCAGCCGGAGCGGCGGGAGCTGGCAACATCGCGATGATGGGTATGGGTGTCGGGATGGCAGGGCAGGCCGTGGGGCTGCCACAGCAGCAGAGCCAGCCCGGGCCCTACCAGAACCCGTTCCAGCAACAGGCCGCGGCTCCTGCGGCAGCGGCGGCTCCTGCGGCAGCGGCGGCTCCTGCGGCTACGGCTGACGACCCGGTTGCCAAGCTGGCGCAGTTCAAGCAGATGCTCGACCAGGGCCTCATCAGCCAGGAGGACTACGAGGCGGCCAAGCAACGCGCCCTCGGGTTGTGATCCCGGCATCGACGTGGCCATCTCGGCATCGGCGTGGCCATCTCGGCGTTGGCGTGGCCGCCGCGGTCGATGCCAGTCCCTGACCTCACCACAGCACCGTCAGTCCCTGACCTCACCACAGCACCGCGGAGGACCTGATGGACACCCCACCACCTCCTGACCCCCGGACCCGAGTCCCGGACGATCCGCGCAGAGCACAGGACTGGATCGACGAAGCGACGTCGCAGGGCGTGCCGCCCGACTATCGCCCTCCCGTTCCGCCCGGGCAGGGTGCGACCCTGCCCGAGACGACGCCACCATCGGACGGCGCCACCCCGGACGGTGCCACCCCGGACGGCGCCACCCCGGACGGCCCCAACCCGCACAACGGGGTCAGCGTCGTCGACACCTCGAGCACCCGCGCCACTGGCCTCGACAAGTGCCCACGGTGCGGGTCCACAGAAATCTCGCTGCGGCCGAGCACCGGCAAGCTGATCTGCGCCTTCTGCCGGTTCGAGTGGGCCGAAGCGGTCATTGACACCCAGTTCGGGTTCGATTCACCGATCTCGCAGCTGCACGGCACGGTTATGGGGTCCGGTGCGAGCAACGTCCAGGCCTCCACCGCAGACGTCCTGACCCTCAAGTGCGCCGCCTGTGGTGCCGAGGTCGTCGTCAACACCGCAGAAGCGACCCAAGCCAGATGCCACTGGTGCCGCAACACCTTGTCCGTGAACCACCAACTCCCCAACGGAGCGGTGCCGGACGGAGTGCTGCCCTTCACGATCACCCGGGATGACGCCGTCGCCCGGATCGACGAGTTCGTCAAGAACCGCCGTTTCTTCGCCCACCCGCAGTTCGTCCGAGAGTTCGCCCCCACCGAGGTGGTCGGTGTCTACCTCCCGTATCTGCTCGTCGACGCGAACATCCACGTCGCGCTGGCCGGCGAGGGTGAGGTGCAGACTGCGACCTACACTCGCGAGGAGGGGGACAAGGACGTGCGCT
Organism: Phycicoccus sp.; assembly: GCA_039812375.1. GTDB lineage: Bacteria > Actinomycetota > Actinomycetes > Actinomycetales > Dermatophilaceae > JAGOME01. The sequence continues at coordinate 1,512 of JBDIAO010000046.1, forward strand.
ACTACGACGCAGACCAGTACCGCGTCGGGCGAGAGTTCGACCTCGCAGTCGACGACGTCGTGATGGAGTCCTCCCAGCAACGAGCGGACATCGACACCTCACGCAACACCAACAACGTGATCAACGCGATCCAGCCGTTCGACGTCAAAGCCGCAGTGTCCTACAACGCGAACTACCTCCGAGGATTCACCTCAGAGCGCCGGGACCTCGACATCTCCCAGTTGCGCAACGAAGGCTACGACAAGCTACTGTCCATCGGTCGCGCCCGGAGCGACGACAGCATCACCCGCTACGACCGGGGCGTGCGCTGGGAGCAGGAGGAGCTGACCGTCAAGGGAACCCGCTGGGTCGCCGTGTACCTGCCTGTGTGGCTCTATAGCTACTTCCAGCCCTCAGGCTCCGGCGGGCTGGTGCACTACGTCGCAGTGAACGGCCGGACCGGGACGACGATGGGTAGCGTCCCGGTGCGTCAGGGACGCCTGCTCGGCATCTCGCTCGCGATCGGCATCATTGGGACCATTGTCGGGGGCCTACTCGCGTATCTCTTGTCCTGAGGAGGACCGATGATCGACCAGTTCTTCCTCGCCGCCGCCGGGTCAGAGGTGTTCAGCAGTGTTTCCGCGATGCTCGCGTCCTCCTCCAGCAGCAGTGACGACAGGGTCTACCTCCTGCTCCTCGGGCCCGCCGCCGGGATCGCCTTCTACACCAGGACCTACCTGCGATACCGCAACACGGACAAGAGGGACGTGTTCGAGCGCCGGACAGCTGCGGAACTCAGTGACCTGCGCGGCTACGACCAGCTCAGTGGATCGATCAAGGGCACCAAGGACCCTCACATCTCCAGGCGCAACTCCAACGAGCCGCTCAAGCGCCTCGGTCCCGGAACGACTGTCCGGGACCTGACCCTGCCGGAGTGAGCGCAGGGGCCCACGCGGCCTCTGGGGCTGCCTCTGCGCGATCTCGCTCAGGTGAGGGCTGGGGCGATCTCGCTCACGCGCGCGCAACGAGGGCGGCGACGTCCACCCCGCCGGGCAAGGCGCCATACTCCAGGGAGCGGTCGGCACCAAGGCGAGCAAGCACAAACCCCTCGGCGACCGGCTCCGGGGCGTGCCCGATGAGGATGGCGCCCTGCAGCGCCAAGCCCATGGCCTCCACGAGCCGCCGTGCCTGTGCCGGCGCGGCGGATGGGTCACCCGCGACCCTCCGCAGCTGGTCACGAAGTGACGCGACGTGCTCATCGAAACCGCTGACCCGCCCGCTCGCGCGCGTCAGGAATGCATCGAATGCGGCCAGCGATTCCGGCTCGCGAGCCAAGGCACGCAGCACGTCGAGAGCGATGACATTGCCGGACCCTTCCCAGATCGCCAGGACCGGCTGCTCCCGGTAGCGCCGCGCAAGCGGGAAGTCCTCGGTGTAGCCGTTGCCCCCCAGGCACTCGAGGGCCTCATAGGCGTGGTTGGGGCCCCGCTTGCATACCCAATACTTCGCCACGGCCGTGGCTAGGCGGCAGAACGCGACCTGCTCGGCCCCGGTGCCGTCGTGCGCAGCGGCCAGATGGAGCGCGGTCCAGGTCGCCGCCTCGGACTCGAGCTGGAGGTCGGCCAGGACCGCCGTCATCGCGGGCTGGTCGACGAGCAGCGCCCCGAATGCAACGCGGTGGCGGGCGTGCCAGGCTGCCTCGGCCACACTCTGACGCATCCCGGCGGCGGTGCCGATGACGCAATCCAAACGGGTGCGACCAACCATCTCGATGATCGTCGACACCCCCCGTCCAGCCTCACCGACGAGCCAGCCGTGAGTGCGATCGAGCTCGATCTCGCTGGAGGCGTTGGAGGTGTTGCCCAGCTTGTCTTTGAGCCGCTGGATGAAGAAGGGGTTGCGCGCACCACCAGGGAGAACCCGCGGCACCAGGAAACAGCTCAGGCCCTCGGGCGCCTGGGCCAGGACGAGGAACGCGTCGGACTGCGGCGCCGAGCAGAACCACTTGTGGCCACGCAGGAGGTGGGTGCCGCCGCCATCACCACCGCTGCTCAACGGGGTGGCGGTCGTGCTGTTGGCTCGCACGTCCGAGCCGCCCTGCTTCTCGGTCATCCCCATCCCGAAGATGACACCGGGCTTGGTCATCGGGTCGCGCAGCTGCGGGTCGTATGCGGTCGACAGTGCCTTGGGCTCCCATACCGCCGCGAGCTCAGCAGACCGGCGCAGGGCCGGGATGACGGCATGGGTCATCGACACCGGGCAGCCGTGACCGGGCTCGACTTGGCTGACGAGATAGAACCCCGCCGCCCGTGCGGCGTTGGCGCCAGGGGCAGGATGCGCCCATGCCGAGGTGTGCAGTCCGTTGTTGATCGAGTACTCCATGATCCGGTGGTACGAGGGATGGAACTCGATCTCGTCGATCCGGTTGCCCCAACGGTCGTGGGAGTGGTGCACCGGGGGGAAGCGGTTGGCTAGCTCGGCGTCGTGCTGGTATTGCGCGCTGCCCAACTGTCGCCCGATGCCATGTAGCTGGGCAAGGTCGGCACCTGGGGCGTATGCCGCGAGCGCCTCCAAGAGGGCGGGATTGACCGCGAGTTCGTCGACGTCGACGCGTGGAGGTGGCTGGTTGCGCACCTCGTGCGTGGGCGCTCCGGTCCCGACTGGAGGTTCTGCGAGTGTGGTCATCGACGTGCTCCCAACGATCTCGTGCGGCATCCTCAGGCTAGCCGGGTCGGTGGATGTGGGCACGGGCTGCGTCGGCTGCCGCGCGTGCCCTGCTGCCGGCGCCCTGCTGCGAGCGCCCTGGTGCCGCGCGCCCTGCTGCGAGTCGCAGGCGGCCGGCACCCTGCTGCGGGTCGCAGGCGGCATACCTGACGGATCCGCCGGCTGCGAATCGGCCACACCCCGGCACCCTGGCGACACCCCGGAAACCTTCCGGGGCGCTGCCACCTTTTCGGGATGATCCCGAAAACGTGGGGCTGGTGAGGCGGGGCGGGGCGTGCTGGCGGGGCGTGCTGGCGGGGCGGGGAGCCACCCGAGTCAGAGCCACCCGAGATGGCCCTTGGCCAGTGTGTAGCCGACGAAGGCGACGACGTCGAGCAGGGTGTGGGCCACGACGAGGGGCATGACCCGTCTCCCGCGGGTGTAGACCCAGCCGAACACGACCCCCATCACGGCGTTGCCGACGAACCCGCCCAGACCCTGGTAGAGGTGGTAGGCCCCTCGGATGAGCGCGCTGACGAGGATGACGGACCAGATCTGCCAGCCGGCTTGGAGCCACCGCCGGAAGAGGTAGCCGAGCATGACGACTTCCTCAAGCACGGCATTCTGGGCAGCAGCCAGGACGAGGACCGGCACAGTCCACCAGTGCTCAGTGAGATTGGCGGCCGCAACAGTGGTGTTGACGCCGAGCTGGCGAGCGAGCAGATAGAGCCCCAAGCCGGGTATGCCGACTGCGGCAGCGAGCGCGGCGCCACGCCACAGGTCCCCGACGGGGCGACGCAGATCGAACCCGATGGCGTGGGCAGCTCGAGTCCCCGCCGCCCCGTCGCGGGCGAGCAGGTGCAGGGCGAGGGCGACCGGGACCAGGGCCAGGGCAATCTGGACAAGCTGATAGGTCAAGTCAAGCCAGGGCCGGTCTGGGGTGACCGAGGAGTTCATGGCCGTGGTCTGCCGGGACAGGGCGACGCCCCGGGTCAGCTTGTCGACCAGGGAAAGCAAAGACCAGATGGCCGAGGCTCCGAGGGAGAGCAGGAGGACCAGAGCAGTCTCGCTGACCAGCGCCCGACGGTCTAGGGATCGCTGCCCGACCAGCTCCATGACGGTTCAGCCTACGGCGCGCCCTCGCGTGCTCCCGGTGGTCCGCTCGCGATTCGAAGGGCCCGCCCGCAATTCGAAGGGCCCGCTCGCGATCCGAGGGTCACCCATAGGATCGAGGACATGAAGGTCCTCTCCGCGGTCGCCTGGCCCTACGCCAACGGCCCCCGGCACATCGGTCACGTCGCCGGGTTCGGGGTGCCCTCGGACGTCTTCAGCCGCTACATGCGGATGGCTGGCCACGAGGTGCTCATGGTGAGCGGCTCCGATGAGCACGGGACCCCGATCCTCGTCCTCGCGGACAAGGAGGGTGTCTCAGCCCGGGAGTTCGTCGACCACAACCACGCCGTCATCGCCCACGAGCTCGCCGACCTCGGCTGCTCCTACGACCTTTACACCCGCACGACGACGGCGAACCACTATGCCGTCGCGCAGGAGCTCTTCCGGGGCAACTGGACCAACGGCTACATGATCGAGCAGCACCAGCAGGTCGCGCTCTCCCCATCGACGGGCCGCACTCTGCCGGACCGTTACATCGAGGGCACCTGTCCCATCTGCGGCTACGGTGAGGCCCGCGGCGACCAGTGCGACAACTGCGGCAACCAACTGGAGCCGAGCGATCTCATCGAGCCTCGGAGCAAGATCAACGGCGAAATCCCCGTCTTCGGGGAGACCACGCACTTCTTCCTCGATCTGCCCGCGCTCGCCGACGCATTGCGCGAGTGGCTCACCGAACGAGAAGCGAGCGGGACCTGGCGGCCCAACGTCATCCGGTTCTCGCTCAATATCCTCGACGACATCCGCCCGCGCGCGATGACCCGTGATATCGACTGGGGCATCCCGGTGCCGCTCGACGGGTGGCGGGACAACCCCGGCAAGCGGCTCTACGTGTGGTTCGACGCGGTCGTCGGATACCTGTCGGCCTCGATCGAGTGGGCTCGCCGTCAGGGCGATCCGCAGCTGTGGCGACAGTGGTGGAACGACCCCGAGGCACTCTCCTACTACTTCATGGGCAAGGACAACATCACCTTCCACTCCCAGATCTGGCCGGCCGAGCTCCTCGGGTATGCCGGTCGCGGCAGCCGGGGGGGCGAGCCCGGTGAGTTCGGGGTGCTCAACCTGCCCACCGAGGTGGTCTCCAGCGAATATCTGACCCTGGGTGACGAGCAGTTCTCCTCCAGCCGCGGACGGGTCATCTACGTCCGGCACATGCTGGAGCGATACGGCCCGGATGCGTTGCGCTATTTCATCTGCGCCGCTGGGCCGGAGAGCAACGACACCGCCTTCACCTGGCGGGAGTTCGTCCAGCGCAACAACTCCGAGCTGGTCGCTGGGTGGGGCAACCTCGTCAACCGCACCGCGACGATGATCCACCGCAGCTTCGGTGAGATCCCCGCTCCCGGACCCCTCGAACCCGTCGACGAGGCGGTCCTGGCCACGGTCCGGACCGCGTTCGACAGGGTCGGGGGCCTGCTCGCCCGGCAGCGGCTGCGGGCCGGGATCGCCGAGGCCATGCGCACCGTCGGGGAGGTCAATGCCTATATCTCACGCACCGAGCCGTTCAAGCTCAAGGGACCGGAGCACCGGGACCGGCTCGCCTCGATCCTGCACACCCTGGCCCAGTGTGTCAGCGACCTCAACACGATCCTCTCCCCGTTCCTCCCGCACGCTGCCAACCGGATCCATGTGGTTCTCGGCGGCGAGGGTGAACTGGTGCCGATGCCCGAGGTCCGTGAGGTTGGCGACCTCGACAGCGAGGGCAGCTACCCGGTCGTCACCGGTGACTACTCCAGCACTGCGCCATGGCGGTCCCGTCCGGTCGTCCCCGGAACGCCCATCGGCAAGCCCACTCCGGTCTTCGCCAAGCTCGACGAGTCGATCATCATCGCCGAACTCGCCGACGGCTGAGGTCCAGGACCACGCCAGCATGCCCGTTGCCTCGAACCGGAGAGAAGTCCCCGACCTCCCTGAGCCGCTGCCGATCCCGGTCGTGGACAACCACACCCATCTCGATCTGAGCCGGGACGGGGGCAGCGTGGATGTGCCCGCGACGCTGAGCGCGGCGGCCAGTGTCGGGGTGGACCGCATCGTCCAGATCGGCTGCGACCTCGAGTCTGCCGGACTCACCGTCGAGCTCGCCAGCAGCCATCCAGCCATTCTTGGCGGGGTCGCACTGCACCCAAACGAAGCGCCCCGGCTCGCCGCGAGCGGGCGGCTGGCAGCGGCATACGAGACGATCGAGGCTTTGGCGGCGCACCCGCGGATCCGGGTCATCGGCGAGACCGGGATGGACAGCTACCGGACAGGGCCTGAGGGGGCGAGCATTCAGGAGGAGTCCTTCCGCTGGCACATCGACCTCGCCAAACGACTCGGCAAGGTGCTCCAGGTGCACGACCGGGAGACGCATGCGGAGGTGCTGCGCATTCTCGACACCGAGGGGGCACCGGAGGTCGTGGTGCTGCACTGCTTCTCCGGTGATGTCCGGTTCGCCCAGGAGGCGCTCGACCGGGGGTGGCTCCTCTCCTTCGCCGGACCTGTCACGTTCAAGAACGCCGCGAGCCTGCGGGATGCCCTGGCGGTGGCCCCGCTCGATCGGGTCCTCGTCGAGACAGATGCGCCGTATCTCACACCGCACCCGTGGCGAGGTGCGGCGAACTCCCCGGCGCTCATGCCGTGGACGATTCGGGCGATGGCACAGGTGCTTGAGGTGTCGGTGCCGGAGCTGTGCGCGGTGACGTCCGCGACCAGCGAGCGACTCTATGGCCCATGGTGACGGCCGGCCCGCGGTGACGACCGGCCCGCGGTGACGACTATCTCATCGCCGCGCTACCACACTCGTTACTTTGGTCACGCTGGTCACGCCAGCGACACCGGGACCGTTATCAAATTTTGACAATTCCCGAGACCCTGCGTCATCGTGGACGGGTTGGCCGGGGCCGGATCCCCGGGCAGAGCACCGGTGAACAGCCGTCGATCCGCCCCGACCAGGGCTCGTCGGAGCCCGTCACCGGAGGCCCTGCGAGGTCCCTTCCTCGCTCGCCGTCCACGCGGTGTGCCCGGTCCGATACCCGGAAGAAACGATCATCGGAGCATTGTGAACTCTCGCCCCCTGCGCCTCGTCGCCCAGTCTGCCGCCGTTCTCACCCTGGTCGGTGTAGCCGTCGGCGTGACGGCGATGAACAAATCGGTGGACCTGACCATCGACGGCAAGACCGAGAACGTCAGCTCGTTCGGCGCAACCGTCGGCGACGTCCTTGCTGCCCAGAACGTCCACGTCGGCGCCCACGACGTCGTCATCCCCGCGGTGAACTCCAAGGTCTCCGACGGCGACCGGATTTCGGTGCGCTATGGCCGCCAGCTCACGATGACCATCGACGGAGTGACCACGCAGTACTGGACCACCGCCACAACCGTCGACCGGGCGCTCAAGGATGTCGGTGTCCGGGCCGATGGCGCACAGTTGTCCGCCTCCCGCTCCCAGGCCCTGGGCCGCTCCGGCCTCAAGCTCACCGTCAACACCCTCAAGGATGTGTCATTGACCGTCGGCGGGCAGCGGACCGAGTATGTCACTCACGCCGCCACCGTCGGCGACCTGCTCGACAAGGCCAAGGTCAGCGTCGGGGACAAGGACCGGATCAACCAGACCCCGGCGACCCCGCTCACCGACCAGATGGACATCGTCCTCAACCGCGTCGAGGTCCGACAGGCGACCCGGACCGAGGACATCCCCTTCGAGACCCAGACGACCCAGGACGCTGCCCTGTACACCGGGGACTCACGCACCGTCACCGAGGGTGCGCCGGGCAGCCGGACTATCACCGTCGAGGAGACTGTCGTCGACGGGGCAGTCGAGAGCACGAAGGAACTGTCCAGCACCACCGACCGTGAGCCAGTGACCAAGGTCGTCGCGCAGGGCACGAAGGCTCGCCCGGCTGCCCCGGCGGCCGCCCGGAGCGCCGGCAACGTCTCCGGCGCTGGCCTCAACACCGCCAACGCCGCCATGTGGGACCGGATCGCCGTGTGCGAGTCCAGTGGCAACTGGAGCATCAACACCGGCAACGGCTACTACGGCGGTCTGCAGTTCTCGGCCAGCTCATGGCTTGCCTACGGTGGCGCGGACTTTGCCCCACGTGCCGACCTGGCCACCAGGGAGCAGCAGATCACCGTCGCCAATCGCTACTACGCCGTCGCAGGCCTGGCTCCCTGGGGGTGCGCCGGCGCCGCCTGAGACTGGCCCACACCGAGCCCGTGCCACATCGGCCTTGAGGGGCCTGCACGCTCCCACAGACAGTCGAGTGAGGAGAACCCGCCGTATGCCGCATGCTCGCGGCGGCGTGTTCTCCTCACTCGACTGTCGGGGGTCGGGGTCGGCGGTGCCGACTCCAATGGAGACGCCGGCGTTTCTGAGAGGGTGGGCCGCATGACACTGCTGGGGGCCGCCCAGGTCCGGGAACTCGCTGATCGCCTCGGGGTGCGCCCGTCGAAGTCTCGCGGGCAGAATTTCGTCATCGACGGCAACACCGTCACCCGGATCGTCCGGCTCGCAGGGCTCGGCAGTGGCGAACATGTCGTCGAAGTCGGCCCAGGCTTCGGTTCGTTGACCCTCGCCCTACTCCCCGCCGTCGAGCACGTCACTGCGATCGAGGTCGACCCCATCCTTGCGGCCGCCTTGCCTCAGACCGTGGCACAGCACGCCCCGGGATCCGCCGACCGGCTCACCGTCATCGCCGCTGACGCCCTCACCGTGCGGGAGCTTCCCGGAGCCCCACCCACCGCCCTCGTGGCGAACCTGCCCTACAACGTCTCGGTCCCCCTCGTCCTGACGTTCCTGGAGACGTTCCCGTCCATCACTTCGGTCCTGGTCATGGTCCAACTCGAAGTCGCCGAACGGCTCGCAGCTAAGCCCGGGACGAAGACCTATGGCGCTCCGAGCGTCAAGGCCGCCTGGTACGCCGACGTCCGCCTGGCCGGGCACGTCCCCCGAACCGTCTTCTGGCCGGTCCCCAACGTCGACTCCGGCCTGGTGGCCATGACCCGGCGGGACCCGCCGGCCACCGCCGCGACCCGCTCGGAAGTGTTCGGGTGCGTCGATGCGGCCTTCTCCCAACGACGCAAGACCTTGCGAGCCGCGCTCTCGTCATGGGCCGGCAGCCCGGACACCGCGGCGCAGATCCTGCACGCCGCCGGGGTCGACCCCACCCTGCGCGGTGAACGCCTCGGTGTCGCCGAGTTCGCGGCGATCGCAGCTGCGCACGCAGCCCGTCACGGATAGCGCAGCCGCGCACGCAGCCCGTCGCGGTTAGCCCACCCTGTCGCGGATAGCGCAGTCCGCTACACCACGGCCCCGCCTCTGGACGTGTGGGCCCGCCCTTGGCAGGGTGTACCCACACACCAAGCGAGATGCATCACACAACACGATCGGGGCGTTATGTCTCAGGAGACACATCTGAAGGGTTCGGTTCGGCTCTCGAGGTCGCTCGGCATGTGGGCTATCGTCGCGCTCGGCCTGGGCTATATGACCCCGACGGTCATCTTCGACACCTTCGGCATCGTCTCGGAGGAGACCGGGCACGTCGTGCCGACGGCATACGTCCTGGCCCTGTTGGCGATGATGTTCACCGCGATCAGCTACGGCCGGATGACCCGGGTCTTTCCCTCAGCCGGGTCGGCATACACCTACACCTCGGAGACGATGCACCCCAACCTCGGGTTCGTCATCGGCTGGTCCGCGCTGCTGGACTACCTGCTCCTTCCACTGGTCAACGCCCTGATCATCCGCAGCTATCTGTTCTCGTTCTTCCCGAACATGCCGCAGTGGATCTTCGTCGTGGTCTATGTCGGTTTCATCACCGGTATGTGCCTGCTGTCGATGAGCAACACCTCGAAGGTCAACGGGCTCCTCGTCGTCTTCGAGGTCGTCCTCATCGTGGTCTTCCTCTTCCTCGCCGCACGCGCACTGATGGATGGCGCAGGCAACGGGACCCTGTTCTCCACCCAGCCCTTCTGGAACGAGAACGTCCACCTGGGTCTGGTCATCACCGGTGCCACGATCGTGTGCTTCTCGTTCATCGGCTTCGACGCCATCACGATGTACACCGAAGAGGCCAAGCACGCCAACACCGTGCCAAAGGCGATCGTCGTCGCACTGATCATCGGTGGCGCAATCTTCTTCATCTCGGCGTGGTTCACCCAGTCCGTCTTCCCCACCATGGAGGGGTTCACCGAGGAGGCCCTGAAGAACAGTGCCCTCCCGGAGATCGCCTTCAAGGTCGGCGGTCACCTCTTCAAGATCTTGCTCACCTCCGCGGCCTTCGCGGCGACGGTGGCCTCCAGCCTGGCCTCGCACTCCTCGGTGTCCCGGTTGCTCTACGTCATGGGCCGCAACGGCAAAGGGCAGATCTCCCGCTTCTTCGGCAAGGTCCACCCGACCTTCCACACCCCGGCCAACGCCGTCATCTTCACCGGGATCATCTCCCTCGGCGCTATCGCTTTCGACCTCGACTTCGTCGCCTCACTGATCAACTTCGGCGCCCTGGTCGCGTTCACCTTCGTCAACCTCACCGTCATCGTCTACTTCGCCTACCGCAAGCGGCTCGTCCGGACGATGGGACACCTCTTCAGCAACGTGGTGCTGCCCGGGATCGGAGTGGCCTTCACCCTCATCCTGTGGATCAATCTGTCTCCGGAGTCGTTCAACTACGGCCTCATCTGGTTCGGCATCGGCGTCGTCGTCCTGCTTGTCATCACCCGGTTCTTCAAGGAGCCACTGACGATCGGGATGGAGGATGAGGAGATCGCCGAGTCCATCGAGGTCACGGCCCACGAGGAGGAAGAGGACTTCTTGAAGAAGCACCCCCACGACCACGAGTGAGGACACTCACGGGGCGGGATGCTTCACAGCCGCGTCGGGGTCCTTCACAGCCGCGTCGGGGTCCTTCACAGCCGCGTCGTAGAGGGCTTTGCGGGACAAGCCAGTCTCGACCGCAACCTGTGTCGCCGCGTCCTTGAGGCGTATGCCGCCCGCAGCCCGGGCGCGCACGTCAGCGGCCGCTGTACTCAGGTCTGGCACCGTCGGGGCGGCACCGGCCACGACCAGGGTGATCTCGCCCCGCACCCCCGGCGCCGCCCAGTCCACCAAGGCGCGCAGGCCATCTCGGCGGACCTCTTCCCACGTCTTGGTGAGTTCGCGACACACTGCCGCCGACCGGTCGGCACCGAAGGCGGTCGCCATGTCGGACAACGTGGCACGGAGCCGGTGCGGCGCCTCGAAGAAGACCATTGTCCGCCGCTCATCGGCCAGCGCAGCCAGTGCCCGGGTGCGTTCACCGTGCTTACGCGGCAAGAACCCCTCGTAACAGAACCGGTCCACCGGCAGCCCGGAGACAGCCAGGGCCATGAGCACCGCGGACGGGCCCGGGATGCAGGTCACGCCCACTCCGGCCGCAATCGCGGCGGTGACGAGCCGATAGCCAGGGTCGGACACCGACGGCATACCAGCATCGGTGACGACGACGACCCGCTCTCCCCGATCGAGGCAACGAACCAGGTCCGGGGTTCGCTCACCCTCGTTGTGCTCGTGATAGGAGACCACTCGCCCGCGAGGGGTCACCCCGAGCGCCGCACACAACCGGCGAAGTCGCCTGGTGTCCTCGGCGGCCAGGACATCGGCGCCGGCGAGCTCGTCGGCGAGCCTGGGCGAGGCGTCACGGACGTCCCCGATCGGGGTCGCGGCGAGGACGAGCACACCATCGGCCATGACGCGCAGTGTCGCATGGTGCTCGGGCAAAGACCGGGGCGTGCTCGGGTAAAGACCGGGGCGAAAAGAGGGCGAACACCGGCCAACAGACGGGGCGAACGCCGGCCAACACCGGGCCAACACCGGGGGAAGGGCTGAGCGGCGCAGGTCGGGCACCTACGATGGCGCACGTGCCGGAGGCCGAGGTTCTCGACCCGGCTCGAGTCGAGAATGGCGACCCGAGCCGGGTCGAGCAGTTGCGCGCCCGGCTGCTCGAACCGATGCCGCCCGACCGGCTCGCTGGCTGGCTCGTCCCGGGCATCATTGCCGTCCTCGGCGGGCTCCTCCGGTTCTGGCAGCTCGCTCGCCCGCACGTCCTGGTCTTCGACGAGACCTACTACGTCAAGGACGGCTGGTCGCTGGTCCATCACGGCGTCGAACTCTCCTCGGCGCTGGACGCGAAGAAGGCCGACGCGCTCTTTGCCGCCGGCAACACCGACATCTATACGAGTACCGGGGCGTACGTCGTCCACCCTCCGGTCGGCAAATGGCTCATCGGCCTCGGCGAGCTGCTGTTCGGGGCCGGGTCCGCCGTCGGGTGGCGGTTCGCGACGGCGCTGCTCGGAACCGCGTCGATCCTCATCATCGGCCGGGTGGGGCGGCGGCTGTTCCGCTCGACGCTGCTCGGCGCCATCGCCGCCTTCCTGCTCGCCTTCGAGGGTCTGCACCTGACGATGAGCCGGACCGGGCTCCTCGACGTCATCGTCATGTTCTTCGCGCTCACCGCATTCGCGGCGCTGCTCATCGACCGGGACCGCTCCCGGGCACTGCTCGCCCAGCGGGTCGGCGCCCTGCCCCTTGGGGAGCACCCGGCATACGGCCCCTGGCTCGGGTGGCGACCGTGGCGCTGGGTCGCGGGCTTGTCACTGGGGCTGTGCCTGTCGACGAAGTGGTCGGGCATCTTCTTCATCGCGGTGTTCGGGCTGATGAGCGTGTCGTGGGACCTAGGCGCCCGCCGCACGGTCGGAGTGCGGCACTGGGCCCGCACTGGGCTTCTCCTGGACGGGCCGTATGCCGCGGTGCAGATCGTCGTGCTCGCTGCGGTGGTCTATCCGGTGAGTTGGCTCGGCTGGTTTCTCTCCGACGACGGGTACCTGCGGCACTGGGCGAGCCAGAACCCGGGGGCCGGGCTGCAATGGTTGCCGCCGGCGTTGCGGTCCTGGGTGTATTACCACGAGCAAATGTGGACCTTCTCGACGACGCTGCACACCCCGCACGCCTACCAGTCGAACCCGTGGGGCTGGCTGGTCCAGGCGCGTCCGACATCCTTCTTCTATCAGGGGCCGACCCAGGGGCAGAGCGGATGCACGGTCACCCAGTGCAGCCAAGCAATCACGACCATCGGGACGGTGCCGCTGTGGTGGGGCGGCACCCTCGCCCTGGTCGTCGTCCTGTATCACTGGGTGATCCGGCGGGACTGGCGGGCCGGGGCCGTGCTCTCCGGGATCGCAGCAGGCTACCTCCCGTGGTTCAACTGGCAGGCCCGGACCGTGTTCTCCTTCTATGCGGTGGCATTCGAGCCGTGGGTCGTCCTGGCAGTGGTGTTCTGCATCGGTCTGTTCCTCGCGGGGGCGCGTGACTCCGTATCCCGGCGATGGCGGGTGTGGGCGGTCGCTGCCTTCCTCCTGGCTCAGCTCGCGGTGTTCGCGTGGAACCTTCCGATCCACACCGCGCAGGTCATCCCCTATGGACAGTGGCTGGCCCGGATGTGGTTCCCCAGCTGGATCTGAGCCTGGCCGGGTCAGCGCGGCCCACGTGATGCTGCCACCGCGGCCCGCGTGATGCTGCCACCGCGGCCCACGCAGCCCTGTCGGCCCGGCGGGATAGGTTCTGGACCATGTTCCTGCTCGGTGACCAGCTCGTCACCAGCCCCAGCGACCTGCGGCTCGCGGCGACCTGCGAGTTCGCGGTGCTCGCCGAGCTCGATGTCCACCTGGGCCGCAGTCCGATCCCCGACGTCGACGTGGATCCGATGCTTGCCCGGGTCGCCGAGCTCGGCACGATGCACGAGCAGGCCGAGCTGCGCCGGCTGGCCAGCCAGTATCCGGGGCGGGTGCGGAGCCTGCCGCGACCGGAGCATTCACTGGCCGGATATGCCACCGGGATGGCCCAGACTCTCGCCGCGCTCAACGAGGCCGACGTGCTCAGCCAAGCAACGCTCTTCGACGGCTCCTTCGTCGGGTTCGCCGACTTCCTCGAGCGCACCCCGCACGGATGGCGAGTGTCCGATGCCAAGCTCGCCCGATCGGCCAACGTTCCCGCACTCCTCCAGGTCGGGGCGTATGCCGAGCTGTTGCGCGAGCAGGGTGTGCCCGTGGCGGCGAGCGCGCAGCTCCTCCTTGGCTCCGGTGACGCCGCGGACTACCGGCTCACCGAGATCCTCCCGGTCTATCGGCGACGCCGAGCCAGGCTCGACGAGATCCTCGCCGAGCACCGCACCGGAGACAGCCCGGTGCGGTGGGGGGATGGCCGCTGGGTGGCCTGCGGTCGCTGCGAGATCTGTCTGGCGCAGGTGGAGACCCACCGCGACGTCCTGCTCGTCGCCGGCATGCGCGCGAGCACCCGCCACCAGCTGCGCAAGGCCGGGATCGGCACCATCGAAGAACTCGCGACCTCCTCGGGGCCGGTCGCTGCCATCCGCCCGGCCCGGCTCGACCGGCTGCGCGCCCAGGCCCGACTCCAGCTGGCCCAGGAGGCCGCGCCCGACCATGCGGTGATCTTCGAGGTGGTCGACCAGGACCCGCTGCACCGGCTGCCGAACCCGAGCCCGGGAGACGTCTTCTTCGACTTCGAGGGAGACCCGTTGTGGCGCGAGCCTGGGTCGCCCACCTGGGGACTGGAGTATCTTTTCGGCCTTGTCGAAGTGAACACCGGCGCGCCGGTGTTCGCCGCGTTCTGGGCGCATGACCGGGCCGCAGAGAAGCAGGCGCTCGAGGACTTCGTCCGATACGTGCAGGAGCGTCGGAGGCGCTGGCCTGCACTGCACGTCTATCACTACGCGGCATACGAGGTGGCCGCGCTGACCCGGCTCGCAGCTCGGCACTCGACCTGTGAGGACGCCATCGACGGCTTCCTGCGGGAGAGGGTCTTCGTGGATCTGTACGCCACCGTTCGAGCCGCGGTCCGGGTCTCGCAGCGCTCCTACTCGCTGAAGAAGATCGAGCCGCTGTATATGGGTCAGCGGACGGCACAGGTGCAAAAGGGTGACGACTCGATCATCCAGTACCACCTCTTCCAGGCACACCGGGACGCTGGACTGCGCGAGCCTGCGGCCCAGTTGCTCGCCGGCATCGCGGAGTACAACCGGGAGGACTGCATCTCGACGTGGCGGCTGCGGGACTGGCTTGTCGGTCTCGTCGGCCCCGACGAGCTGGGAACTCCCGACGAGCTGGGAACGCCCGACGAGCTGGGAGCTCCGACGCTGGCCCTCGAGGCGAGCGGGCAACATACCAACACGGCCAGAGCCGCCCAGCTCGCCCTTGAGTCGTCACTGCGCGACCTTGTCGCAGACATCCCGGCCCACGCGCGCACCCCCGAGGACCAGGCGGTGGCCATGGTCGCGGCCTCGGTGCTCTACCACGCCCGGGAGAGCAAGCCGCAGTGGTGGCGTCACTTCGACCGGATCAGGTACCCGATCGAGCAGTGGCCACGCGACGCCGGAGTCGGTGTGGTCGAAGGCGACGTCGAGCTTGTCGCTGACTGGACGATCCCACCGGGCAAGAGGGTGCCCCGTCGCACCTGGTCCGCTCTCGTCGAATCCCTGGGCGGGTCCCCCCTCGACCTGGGCTCGGTCTGGGCGCTGTATGCCGCGGACTCCGGGGTCCCGCTGCCGACGAACCACGACCCCGCAGCAGTGCACGTCTGCACGACCGCGAGGGTGGAGATCACTGACACTCTCGATGAGCTCACCAGCATCGGGCGCCAACTGCAACGCCTCACCGTCGTCGAGAATGCCCCGGGCGGGGTCGAGGTGACCTCCTTCCCGGTGGCTCTGGCGCCGACCGGACCGGTGCGCACTGTGAGCATTGACGCGGCCCTCGACGAGCTCGCCACCCGGGTTCGGGACACCCACCCGGCGATGGTCCAGTGTGCCGGGATCGACCTGCTGCGGCGGCGTCCGCCCCGGATGCGCGCCGGAGCGGCACTCCCGGCCGTCGGGGACGGCGACAACCGATTCGTCGACGCGGTCACATCGGCGCTGCACGAGATGAACGACAGCTACGTCGCCGTGCAGGGACCCCCTGGGACCGGGAAGACGTATGTCGGGGCACGTGTCATCGCCCGGCTTGTCGACGTGGGCTGGGGAGTCGGTGTGACGGCACAGTCGCACGCCGCCATCGAGAACGTCCTCGACGCCATCCTCGACGCCGGGGTCCCGGGGATGCAGGTGGCCAAGGCACCCCAGCACGTGAGCACACCGCGATGGACCGCACTGGCGAGCGCCGACCGGGTGCCTAGCTTCATCGCCGGGCACCGGGCCGCGGGGCGCGGGTTCGTCGTCGGCGGCACCGCGTGGGACCTGACGAATGAGCAACGGGTCGGTCGCGGCAGTCTCGACCTCGTCGTCATCGACGAGGCAGGTCAGTACTCGCTCGCGATGACTCTCGCCGTGTCCCTAGCCGGGGCGCGCCTGCTGCTTCTCGGCGATCCCGCCCAGCTCCCCCAGGTCAGCCAGGGCGTCCATGCCGAGCCGATCGACACTTCCGCGCTGGGCTGGCTCGCCGGTGGCGACCCGGTGCTGCCCGCGGACCTGGGCTACTTCCTGGAGACGACATGGCGGATGCACCCCGAACTCACCCGGGTCGTCTCGCGACTGTCTTATGCCGGCCGGCTCGGCGCCCGCGAGCAGGTCACGTCAGTTCGCGCCCTCGAGGGCATCGAACCGGGTGTGCACGCTCACCTCGTCGACCATGTCGACAACGCCCAGTGGTCCCCCGAGGAGGCCGCCGCCGTCGTGGCGCTCGTACGCGACCTGCTCGGCCGGGCGTGGACGGACCCTGCGGAACGGGACGAGGCTGGCGCGTCGCTGGGACCACGCCCGCTCACGGCTGCGGACATCATCGTGATCACCCCGTACAACGCGCAGGTCGGCGCCATCCGGGCCGCCCTGCGCGACACCGATCAACAGAAGGACGTACTGGCCGGCATTCGGGTGGGCACTGTGGACAAGTTCCAAGGTCAGGAGGCGCCGGTGGCGATCATCTCCCTGGCCACGTCCTCGCACTCGGACGTGCCCCGCGGGATCGGGTTCGTCCTCGACCGGCACCGGCTCAACGTGGCGCTGTCCCGGGGTAAGTACGCGGCATACCTCGTCCGTTCACCAGCGCTGGCCGACGTTGTGCCCCGCACTCCACAGGAGTTGCTCGCGGTCGGGGCGTTCCTCGGCCTGGACGAGGCATCTGTCGAGGCTCGAGCAATCCATCCTGATCCAACCCGTCCGCGTCCGCTGCTGACGCCTCGTCAGGACCGGACGAGGCGGGCGATCGCGGCAGACGCCTCGGCGAACTTCTCCTCGGCGGCGTCACCGCCCTGAGTAGCTGCCTCGACGACGCAGTGCCGCAGGTGGTCCTCGAGCAGCCCGAGGGCAACACTGCGCAGGGCACTGGTCAATGCGGAGATTTGGGTGAGGATGTCGATGCAGTAGGCCTCCTCGTCGACCATCCGGTGGATACCCCGAGCCTGCCCCTCGATCCGGCGGAGCCGGGCGAGGTAGCGAGCCTTGTCCCCGATGTAGCCGTGTTGGTGGGTCGATCCGCAGGCGTCGCAGCCAGGGACCGCAGCGTCGGCGAGCACAGGCAGCGTCGTCAGCTCGGCAGGTGTGGTCTCACTCGGCGCGTGCTCCTGCATGGCGAGCAGTTCGGCGTCCGTCATGCCCGCTCACCTCCGGTAATGGGCCGAAACGACCTCAGTCGCAGGCTGTTGCTCACCACGAACACGCTGGAGAACGCCATGGCAGCGCCGGCGATCATCGGGTTGAGCAGCCCGAACGCCGCGAGCGGGATCGCGGCGACGTTGTAGGCGAAGGCCCAGAAAAGGTTGCCCTTGATCGTCGCCAGGGTCCTGCGGGAGAGCCGGATCGCATCAGCGGCGCTGGTCAGGTCACCACGCACGAGGGTCAGGTCGGATGCTTCGATGGCGACGTCGGTACCGGTGCCCATGGCCAGGCCGAGATCTGCGCGGGCGAGCGCTGGCGCGTCGTTGACTCCGTCGCCGACCATCGCGACGACCTTGCCTTCGCCCTGCAGTCGGGCGATGACCTCGACCTTGTCCCGGGGCAGGACCTCGGCGATGACCTCGTCGATACCGACCTCGGTGGCGATCTGTCGAGCCACGACGGCGTTGTCCCCGGTGAGCAGGATCGGGGTGAGCCCGAGGCCCTTGAGCCGGGTCACCGCCTCTGCGCTCGTGGGCTTGACGGTGTCTGCGACAACGAGGACACCACGGGCCCGACCATCCCAGCCGACGCCGATCGCGGTGCGGCCGAGGGCCTCCTCGTGAGCCTTGGCCGCAGCGAGGTCATCGGGAAGGGTCAGCGACCAGTCGGTCAGGAGGGTGTCCCTGCCGGCGACGACAGCGTGCCCGTCGACGACACCCTGTACCCCACGGCCCTCGATATTCGCGAAGTCGGCAACCTCGGGAAGCGTCTCGAGTTCGGCGAGCGCACCCTTGGCGATCGCCTGGGCGATCGGGTGCTCGGAGGCGTGCTCGAGGGCCCCGGCGAGGCGAAGCACCTCGGCACGTGAGGTGCCCGAGGCGGCATACACCTCGACGAGAGTCATCTTCCCGGTGGTGACCGTGCCGGTCTTGTCGAGGACCACGGTGTCGACCTTGCGGGTGGACTCGAGCACCTCCGGGCCCTTGATGAGGATGCCGAGCTGCGCGCCGCGGCCGGTGCCGACGAGCAGTGCGGTCGGGGTGGCCAGGCCGAGGGCGCACGGGCACGCGATGATGAGTACCGCGACAGCCGCGGTGAACGCCATGGCCACCGACGCAGTCAGGACGAGCCAGGCGATCAGGGTCAGCAGCGAGACGCCGATGACGATCGGGACGAAGACCCCGGAGACGCGGTCCGCGAGGCGTTGCACCTCGGCCTTGCCGGACTGGGCCTCCTCGACCAGCCGGGCCATCTGGGCGAGTTGGGTGTCGGCTCCGATACGGCTGGCCCGCACGACGATCCGACCGCCGGCGTTGACGGTGGCCCCGGTGACCGCATCCCCTTGCCCGACCTCGATCGGCACGGACTCACCGGTGAGCATGGAGGCATCGACAGCGGAGGTGCCGGTGATGACGACCCCGTCGGTGGCGATCTTCTCCCCCGGGCGGACGACGAACTCGTCGCCGACCGCGAGTTGCTCGATGGGGATCCGCATCTCCGCACCGCCGCGCAGGACGGCGACATCCTTGCTGCCGAGCTCCAGCAGCGCACGCAGCGCCGCACCGGCCCGACGCTTCGCCCGCTTCTCGAAGTATCGGCCGGCGAGGATGAACATGGTCACCCCGGCGGCTGCTTCGAGATAAATATTCGCAGCGCCGTCGGTGGGGGTGACGGTGAGCTCGAACCCATGACGCATCCCCGGCATCCCGGCGGTACCGAGGAAGAGCGCATAGAGCGACCACAGGAAAGCAGCCCCCGTCCCCATCGAGATCAGGGTGTCCATCGTCGCGGCCCCGTGACGTAGATTCGCCCAGGCCGCCTTGTGGAACGGCCAGCCAGCCCAGACGACGACGGGGGCAGCGAGGGTCAGGGAGAGCCACTGCCAGTTGGTGAACTGCCACGCAGGCACCATCGCCATGATGATGACGGGCACCGAGAGCACGATGGAGCCGATCAGCCGGTGCCGCAGCGTGGTCAGCTCCGGGTCGTCCGCTGCTATCTCTCGCCCGTCCTCGCTCAGGCCGGTATCGCCGGTGTCGCCGGAGGTGCGCGATCGCGTGGCCGGCACGGGGAGCGCTGCGGTATAGCCCGTCTGCTCGACAGTCGCGATGAGCTGGGCGGTGTCGTATCCCTCAGGCACGCTGACCCGCGCCTTCTCGGTCGCATAGTTGACGCTGGCCTGCACGCCGTCGAGCTTGTTGAGCTTCTTCTCGATTCGCATCGCGCAGGAGGCGCACGTCATCCCGCCGATGTCGAGCTCGACACTGTGGCCCACCGGGGTGGTATCAGCGGTGCTCATGGGTCACCTTCCTCAGTCGTGGGTGCTGGAGAGCCCGGCCCCGCGCCGATCCCCTTGAGGCTCAGGCGCGGGTGGCGGTGCGCCTGAAGCTCAGGCGCGGGTGGCGGCATACCCCGCTTCGTCGACGGCGGCGATGACCGCAGCGTCGTCGACGGGGGTGCTGCTGGTGATGACGAGGCGGCCGCTCTGGGCGCTCA
>JBDIAO010000047.1:0-21182 GCA_039812375.1 Phycicoccus sp.
GTCAGGCAGCAACTCCTGGTACAGCCGCAACGCACCCGCAGCATCCCCCACCCTCCCGGTGAAATACGCCACCTGGTGACGGGTGGTCAGCACGAGAGGGTCTTCAGACCCGAACTCGGCAGTTGCTGTCGACAGCAGGTTGGCGGTTTGAGTCAGACGTTCGAGGGGCTCAACGGAATCCCCAAGCCAGGAGAGCGCCTCCAACTCCAGGGCGTGACGGAGTTTCCGAGACTTCACGGCGCCTGGCTCCGCACGCCCGATGATCTCGCGTGCCTCCTTGGGCGAGACTTGACCTACCCAACCGGCTGCGACGAGGGCAAGGCCGGCCCTCGTGTCGGGCTGGGTGGCGTCGACCACGGCGGTCAGGAGGTCTTCCAAACTGCTGCCGCGGCGTTCATTCAAGGCCTTCACCACCGCGTCGTCATCCTGTCCGGGCGGCGGACGACTCTCCAGCTGGGCTGCGACATCCAGCGCAGGGTCCTCTTCGAGGAGGAGCGCGACCTCGACGTACCGACCACAGTCCCGCGGATAGACGGCATCCGTTCGGTTCAGCCACACGCGTGCTTCGGTCGCCAGGTCGACCCGGTTCCGCGACGCGTATGCAAGGTCAAGGCCACGGGGCGCCTCGGCGAGAGCCTCGGCGAGATACCGCTCGGAGGGCGACCGCATCCCCGCAGCAGCGAGCCCTCGCCGAAGCTCGCCGTGGTCGAACCAAGCCCGCAGGATCTCCACGACGAGCGTCAGCGGGGCTCCCCGTCCACTACGCCACTGAAAGTGGTGGCGCAACATGGGTTCGCGCAGGCTGTACCACGTCCGCCTCTGGTCGCCCCCCGTCGCCTTCTCGGCTCGTACCCAGCGCCCGGCTTCGAGGAGGGAGAGTGCCTTGCTGACCGTCTGTGGGGTCAGCAAGGTCCTGTGGGCGATGTCCGCGGCGGTCAGGGCGGCTTCCACTCCGTCGGCGAGCTGACGGACGATCGCCTGGTGGTTGTCAGGCAGATCCCACAGGAGTTGCTGGTAGTAGGGGACGAGACTCTCGACCAGAGCTTCGACGGCGGGGACGAGCGCGTCGAGAGTGTCTAGGGTGATGCATTCCGAGAGCACCATCCAGATGCGTGGCGACCCGCCTGTCAGACGAGCGATCGCCTCGACCCGGGCACGCCCCTGTCCCGAGTCGAGGAAGGCGGCGAGCTTCTCGTCGCCCTTGTCACGGGCCAGATTCGTCAGCAACTCGCGGCCTTGCTCGGGGGTCAGGCCTTCGACGGGCGTCAGGATGAGCCCGTTGAACCAGGGTTGAGTTCGCTCCTGCACACCCGCGAACAAGGCGGGAGTCGCAGCGACGAGGAGCACCCGCCCGGTGGTCTCCACCCAGGACCGCAGGTCGCGCTGACCGGCCAGACCGATGGCCCGGAACACCCGATCGAGGTTCTCGATGACGAGGACGAGCGTCCGGTCACCGATGCCCGCGAGAATCGCCGACTCGGCATCGACGACGTCCCACCCCCGGTTCGCGGGGCTGACGAGTTTGGTGGCGATCTCGAAGAGCAGGTCGCCGTACCGGGTGATGCCCACGCCGTCCTCGGAGATCTCGGCCACTGCGAGGCGCCCTGCGACGGCTTCCTCACGGTCCAGTCGGGCCAGCGCCACGCGCAGAAGGTGCGACTTGCCCGACCCTCGCGGACCGACCAGGAGGGTGTGGGGTCGCGCCCGACCCGAGGCGGCATCGCGGAAGCGTTGAGCCAGAACGTCGAGGAGCCGGTCCCGGCCGACGGTGCGGCGCTCGAGATCCTCGACTGGCTCCTGGCTCGGCGTGAACGGACGTGGGACGGATCTATCCATCACAACCGTCGGTGGATGCGCCAGATGCGAGCCATGAGCGGGGACGACATACCGTCGCGCTCACCCTCACAGACGAGATAGTGATCCTTCTCGAGCTTGCCGAGAAGGTCGATGAGTCGGTCGCGTTCCGGCCGGGATCCGGAGCGCGCCGCGAGGTCGTCACTGATCTCGTCCAGGGTCCGACCGGCCGGATGGATGACGGCGAGGTCATCGAGGACTGCCCGGGCGAGCGCGGCATCCTCACCGTAGTAATCGGGAATCCTGGTCACGTAGTGCTCGGTGTGCCACGTGTTTTCCCGGATGCACCGGTCGACGATGGCATCGATCTCGGAGAGCTCCACGTCGGGGCGTTCACCCTGGCGTAGCCGATCGATGACTCCGTGGATGTAGAACGGGATGCGGCTCGTCGCATCCGAGATCTCCGACACCAACTCCGCCGCGGGGTCGACGCCGATGCCCAGCAGGAGCCGGCCGGCCAGCTCGGACGCCTCGTCCTGCGTCAACGGCCCGATGTCGACCGGCCACAGGTCGTTTATCGGACTCGTGTCGGACAGGGCATGGTGCAGGCCGATGGATCCGGAGATGACGAGGGCGAACGTGGAGCGCCCGTCCCGGTGCGCGCGCAGGTTCCGCAGCAGCTCCAGCGCGTCGGCGGAACCGAGGGCCTGACAGAGCACGGTGATCTCGTCGATGATGAGGACCAGTCCACGCGAGTCACCAATCGAGTCGAGAAGATCGATGAGATCCCGTTCGACGGGTGCGGCCCCGGCGCGGCGAGCCGCACCGCGAAGGCTGATCCCGTTCGATCCGATGCCGATCCGGGCCTCCCCGCCGACCTCCCTCTCCCAGGTGGGCAGATGATCCGCGACGAGTCGGTGCGCCCGCAGGCTCGCGACGAGCCGCCGCTCGAAGATGTCGATGTCGGACGTCTCGGCACTGATCCGTAGGACGATTCGGCCCGCGTCCGTCAGGGCGGACTCCAGCTTCGCGAGCACGGACGTCTTGCCCATCCGACGCTCGCCCGTGACGTGGGCGCCGACCCGGGACACGGCCTCCTGGAGACGTTGCAGTTCCGCAACGCGGCCGACGAGATCAGCGGGATCGATGACTCCGCCGGGGTTGGGGTAGAGAGGCTCCCGATCTTCGGGGTTCGGCGGCTCCTGGCCGTCGGGGTTCGGCGGTTCCATACAAGAATCATACGTCACTCTTGACGTACGTCAACTTAGACGTACGTCAAGAGTGACGTATACGTGAGCCTCAGGCGTTCTGGGGGAACCCGAGGTTGATGCCGGCGTGCGAGGGGTCGAGCCAGCGGGAGGTGACCACCTTGCCGCGGGTGAAGAAGTGCACGCCCTCCATGCCGTAGGCGTGGCTGTCTCCGAAGAGCGAGTTCTTCCAGCCGCCGAAGGAGAAGTAGGACACCGGGACCGGGATCGGCACGTTGATGCCGACCATGCCGACCTCGACCTCGTTCTGGAAGCGCCGGGCGGCGCCGCCGTCGTTGGTGAAGATCGCCGTGCCGTTGCCGTACGGGTTGTCGTTGATGAGCTTGAGGCCCTCGTCGTAGGAGCCGACCCGCACGACCGAGAGCACCGGGCCGAAGATCTCGTCGTCGTAGACGGACATGCCCGGCGCGACCTTGTCGAACAGGCTCGGGCGCAGGAAGAAGCCCTCGTCCGACCCGTCGACGCTTCCCTCGCGGCCGTCGACCAGCAGCGAGGCCCCGGACTCGACCCCGGCGTCGAGGTAGGAGGCGACCTTGTCGCGGTGCACCTGGGTCACCAGCGGGCCCATGTCCGGGTTGCGGGTGCCGTCCCCGGTGACGAGCTTGGCCATCCGCTCCTTGATCTTCTCGATGAGCTCGTCGGCGACCGGCTCGACGGCCACGAGCGCCGAGATCGCCATGCAGCGCTCCCCGGCGGAACCGAAGCCGGCGTTGATCGCGGCGTCCGCGGCCAGGTCGAGGTCGGCGTCGGGCAGGACGAGCATGTGGTTCTTCGCGCCGCCGAGGGCCTGGACCCGCTTGCCGGCCGCGGTGCCCGTCTCGTAGACGTACTTCGCAATCGGGGTCGACCCGACGAAGCTGACAGCCTTGACGTCCGGGTGCGCCAGGAGGGCGTCAACCGCCTCCTTGTCCCCGTGCACGACGTTGAGCACGCCGTCGGGCAAACCCGCTCGCTTCCACAGGGCCGCGATGGCGTTGACCGCCGACGGGTCCTTTTCACTCGGCTTGATGACCACGGAGTTGCCGCAGGCGATGGCGATCGGGACGAACCACAGCGGCACCATGGCCGGGAAGTTGAACGGGCTGATCACCGCGACGACGCCGAGCGGCTGGCGGATGGAATAGACGTCGACCCGGTTGGAGACGTTCTCGGAGAAGTCACCCTTGAGCAGGTGCGGGATGCCGCAGGCGAACTCGGCGACCTCGAGGCCGCGCACGACCTCACCGGTGGCATCCGAGAGGACCTTGCCGTGCTCGCTGGTGATGATCGCGCCGATGTCTTCCTTGGCCTCGTTGAGGAGCTCGCGGAACTTGAAGAGCACCTGGGCGCGCTTCGTGAGGGTCGAGTGCTGCCACTCGTTCTCCCAGGCGGTCTTGGCCGTCTGGACGACCTCATCGACGAGCTGGGTCGAGGCGAGGTCGAGGACGCCGGTCTGCTGGCCGGTCGCCGGGTTGTAGACGGGGCTCGTGCGCTCCGCGGTGCCGTCCCATTCGGCGCCGGCGACGAGGTGGGTGATGCGAGTGGGACTGCTCATGCGATCCTCCGGATCATTCCGTACTTGCTTTGTCCTTACATTCTAACGTATGCCGCGTGCCGCCCGCCAGCCCCCGCCTCGGCCACCTCTCTCGGCCGCCTCTCCGGACCGCCTGCTCACGCCCGCAGTATCTCGCCCAACGCGACGACCCGGCCCTCTTCCCGGGAGATCGTGCACGCCTCGGCGGTCCGGGCGGCTTCGAGGGCATCGGCGACCGTGCACGGGCTCGGGATCGTTCCCTTCGCGACCTCGATGAAGGCGGCCAGCTCCGCCCGGTAGGCCGAGCGGAAGCGTTCGAGGAAGGACCAGCACTGCGGCCCCGGCGGGAAGGCGACCCCGGGCTCGGCCGAGCGGAAGGCCAGCGAGTCGTCGAGGCCGACCATCATCGCCCCCTTCGACCCGTGCGCCTCCATCCGGATGTCGTGCCCGGCCCCGTTGTAGCGGGTCACCGACATGACGACGAGGGTGTCGTCGTCAAGGGTGAGTACCGCCGCCGCGGAGTCGACGTCGCCGGCCTCGGTGAAGAACTGCTCCCCCTTGTTCGCGCCGACGGCATACACGCTGGCCACCTCGCACCCGGTGACGAACCGCAGGATGTCGAAGTCGTGCACCCCGGCATCCCGGAACAGCCCACCGGAGGCCGGCAGATAGGACGGGTGCGGCGGACTCTGGTCGTGGGTGGCGGCCCGGATGGTGTGCACGAAGCCGAGCTCACCGCCCTGCACGGCATCCCGCAACCGGCGGTAGCCGGCATCGAAGCGCCGCTGGAAGCCGACGTGCACGGGCACCTCGGATGCCGCCGCGAGCCGAGCCATCTCGACGGCCTGCGCGAGGTTACCGGCGATCGGCTTCTCGCAGAACGTCGGTATACCGGCTGCGAGCGCTGCGGTGAGCAGCTCGGCGTGGGTGTGGGTGGCCGTCGCGATGAGGAAGCCGTCGAGTCCGCAGGACAGCAGCGCCTCGATGCTCGGCGCGATCCGGGCCCCGACTTCACCGGCGACCCGGGCCGCGCTGGCGGTATCGACGTCGAAGACGACGAGCTCGTCGACGGCTGACAGGTTGCGCAACGTGGTGGCGTGCATGGCGCCGATCCGGCCGGCGCCGGCGATCCCGATCCGCATGGGTGTCCTCAGGCTCTCAGGTCAGGCGGGGGTCGACGTCCTGCCCGACCCAGGTCTCCCGGACCCAGGTGTGGGCCGGGTCGTCACAGATGAGCCAGGCCCGCTCCGGTCCGGGACCGGCCATGACGTTGAGGTAGTACAGGTCCGCGCTCGGGGCGGCGATGGCCGGGCCGTGCCAGCCGTGCGGGACGAGGACGACGTCGTCGTCCCGGACCTCGGCGAGCACGTCGATAGGCCGCTCGCTCGTGCCGTAGACGCGCTGGTAGCCGAACGGGTCGACGCCGCGGGTGTCGGTGGGGCGCACCTGGTACCAGTAGATCTCCTCGAGCGCGGTCTCGACGCCGGGCCGCTGCGTGTCGTGCTTGTGCGGCGGCCAGGAGCTCCAGTTGCCCGCGGGGGTGATGACCTCGACGGCGATCATCCGGCGGGCGCCGAGCACCCCGGGGACGGCGAAGTTGCGCACCTGCCGGGAGGCCTGCCCGGCCCCGCGCAGCTCGACCGGCACAGCATCCGCGGGTAGGTAGGCGAACGGCGCGGGTTCACCGGTATCCGGGTCTGGGTCGGTGGCCAGGCACACCGACACCCGGCAGGCACCTCTGGAGGCGCGCAGGGTGAGCCGGGAGCGCACTGGGACGTAGGCGACGTCACTGGCCCCAGCCCAGATGTCCGCGCGCCCGGTCAAGGTGGCGGTGTGGGTCTGCCCGCCGATCTCGGCGGTCACGTCCACCCCCCCGGTCAGCGGCAGGACGACGGCCTCCCGGGCGCCCAGCTCGACGACCCGCTCCTGTCCGGCGGCGAGGGTGGTGACGAGCAGCCCGGTGTGTTGCCAGCCTGCGATGCCGTCGCGGATGTCGACCTCCCAGCCGTCGCTTGTGGCCTGTCCGGCCAGGTACACCCAGTCGGCGTTGTCGGTTCCGGTGCTCATGAGCCACCTCCGTGGACGAGCTCTGCGGCGACGTCGACCGCGGCGGCGACGTCTGAGTCGAGCGGGTAGAGCAGGGCCCGCCCGACGACAAGACCCGCGGCGGCCGGGCAGGCCAAGGCCCCAGCCCACCGGGCGTAGGTCGCCTCCGGGGCCCCGGTTGGGTCGCCGCCGAGTAGCAGGGTCGGCAGGGTCGTCGCGTCGAGGACCCGCTCCATGTCCTCGACGACGGGCAGCTTGAGCCAGGTGTGGGCGCTGCTCGCGCCGAGGCCGCTGGCGATGTGGATGGAGCGGATGACCGAGTCGGGGTCGAGCAGGTTCTCCACCCGGTCAGCGTCCCGTCGGACGGTGATGAACGGCTCGACCAGGGCGAGCTTCCCGGATGCCGCGAGTCCGCTCACCGCCCGCCCGCTGGCCTCGAGGGTGGCAGCGGTGCCCGGGTCGTCGTAACAGATGCGAGTGAGCATCTTTCCGCCGTCGAGACGGTGGGCATTGATCGTCGGGACGTCGTAGCCGGTGAACCGGTCGTCGACCTCGAAGGAAGCACCTTGGAGCCCACCCCGATTCATCGACCCGATGACGACCTTGCCCTCAAGCAGGCCGGCGAGCAGCAGGTCCTCGAGGATGTCGGCGGTGCCCAGGACGCCGTCGACCCCAGGGCGGGACAGGGCGGTGGCCATCCGGGCCAGCAGCTCGGTGCGCGAGGCCATCGCGTGGGCGTCGCCGCGGGCGCCGAGAGCGCCGCGGGCTGGGTGGTCGGCGGCGATGAGCAGCATCCGGCCTGACTGCCGGCGCACACCCGGCCGCCGGGAGCGCCAGGCTCGGGCGACAGCTCCCGGGTCGGTGCGGCGCAGCCGGGTCAGGGCCTGAGGGTCGATGGTCATCGCTGACTCGCGATCAGAGCGCGCACCTGCGCCTCGGTCGGCATGGCCGTCGAGCACTCGAGTCGGGCGGCGACATAGGCCCCCGCTGCGCTGGCGAAGGCGATCATCCGCTCCAGGCCCCAGCCACTGAGCAGCCCATGACAGATGGCGCCGCCGAAGGCGTCGCCCGCACCGAGCCCGTTGACGACCTCGACCGGGGTCGGCGCCACCTCGACCCGTTCGTCGGCGGTCATTGCCAGGACCCCTCGTGGGCCCTGTTTGACGATGGCGAGCTCAACGCCTCGCTCGAGCAGAGCCCGGGCGGCACGTTCCGGCTCGACCTCACCGACCGCGACCTGACACTCTTCCTTGTTCCCGATGGCGACGGTGCTCCCGGCGATGGCCTCGCCAGCCGCCCGGGTGGCCTCCTCCTCGGCATGCCAGAACATCGGGCGATAGTCGAGGTCGACGACGGTGTGTCTCCGGCGGGCTCGCAGCGCCCAGGCCCTCGCGTGGGCACTGCGGCTGGGCTCGGCCGACAACCCGGTCAGCGTGGTCCATAGCAGGCCGGCCTGCTCGACCGGCACCGGTGGGATCTCCTCCGGGTTGACCCGCAGGTCCGGGGCCTGGGGGTATCGATAGAAGTAGAGCGGAAAGTCGTCGGGCGGGAAGATCTCGCAGAACGTCACCGGGGTCGGCACGGAAGGGTCGGTCCTCAGGTATGCCGTCTCGACTCCGAGGTCACCCAAGGCACGCCGGACGAAGCGACCGAAGGGGTCGTTGCCGGTCCGGGAGATCAGTGCTACCGGGTGGCCGTAACGGGCGACCGCGACCGCGACGTTGCCGGCGCTGCCGCCGAGGAACTTGGCAAAAGTGTCGACGTCCTCCAGGCCGACGCCGCTCTGCTGTGGGTACAAGTCGACCCCCACTCGGCCGATGGCGACAACATCCGGCACGGCGAGCATGGCCCAAGGCTCTCCCATGGCCCCCAAGGCTGTCAACCATTTGTCAGTACATATGCACTTCCTTCCTTTTTCTCATCGCTGACATAGACTGCCCTATGTGACTACCATTCCCGTCGTCATCGACCGGACCAGCCCGGTCCCGCTGTACCACCAGTTGGCCCAGCAACTGACTGCGGCCGTCGAGGACGGGACGCTGCAGCCGGGGGATCCGTTCGAGAACGAACTCGCCCTCGCCGATCGACTCGACCTGTCCCGGCCCACGGTGCGCCGCGCGATCGCCGAGCTTGTCTCCCGCGGCCTCCTCGTGCGCCGGCGCGGCATCGGGACGACCGTGGCCAGTCAGGTCATCCACCGTCGAGACGAGCTGACCAGCCTCTATGACGACATGGCCCGCCGGGGACAGACACCCCGAACCAAGGTGCTCCAGATCCGCCGAGAAGACGTCAACGAGGCCGCTGCCCGGGCCCTCGGTGTCGACCCGAAGACCCCGCTGCTCTTCATCGAGCGGCTTCGCCTCGCCGGGGAGACCCCCACCGCGCTCATGCAGAACTGGCTGCCGCCACGGCTGTCGGACCTTTCCGAGGCGGATCTGGGCAGCGAGAGTCTCTATGCCCTGCTGCGCACTCGCGGCATACGCCCGGTCGTTGCCCACCAGACGATCGGTGCCCGGCGGCCCAGCCCACGCGAGCGCCGCCTGTTGGAGATTTCCGCCGGGGACCCCGTGCTCACCATGACCCGCCGGGCCTACGACGACGAGGGTGCCGCCGTCGAGTACGGCGACCACTGCTACCGCCACGACCAGTACGCCTTCGACATCACCGTCCGCGAGCGCTGAGGGCACCCGGACACAATCAGGCGTCCTCAACCACTGGCGCTTCCCCTGATTAGGTGCTAATGTCCTTACATTCATGCATCCTGCAACTGGAAGCTGGCCCATGAAGATCGCCCAGGACCCCACCCCGTTCCACCACGACTACGCTCTCCTCGACTTCCCCCGGGTCGTCGCTGACCTCGGTTACGAGTGGATTCAGCTCACCCCGCACAAGGACCTCGTCCCCTTCTTCCGCCACCCCAAGGCCGACGACGCCCTCGTCCGGGCATTGCGCAAGGCCTGCGACGACGCCGGGGTCGGCATCGCCTCGACCCTGCCGGTGCAGCGCCTGTCCGGTCCCGACGAGTGGTCCCGTGAGGCCGCAGTGCGCAACTGGAAGCGGACCATCGAGATCACCGTCGACCTCGGCTGCACCGTCATCGGGACCGAGTTTTCCGGGCGCCCGGAGCGCCCCGAGGAGAGTGAGGCAGCCTTCTACCGGAGCATGGAGGAGCTCCTGCCGATCATCGAGCGCGAGGGCATCACCGTGCTCATCGACCCGCACCCGGACGACTTCGTCGAGGACGGTCTCGAGGCGATCCGGGTGCTGCGCGGCCTGAACAGCCCGAACATCGGGATGGTCTTCGTCGCCTGCCACAGCTTCCACATGGGCCACCCGATGCGCGAGATCATGCGCGCGGGACGTGACCTGATCCGCCTCGTCCACGTCGCCGACACGATGAACCACCACGCCAGCCACGGTCTGCGCTACATCACCAACCCACCCGGCAACCCCGTCCGGGTCCACCAGCACCTGCAGATCGGCGACGGCGACGTCGACTGGGACGACTTTTTCGGTGGACTCGCCGAGATCGGGTTCTACGACCGCGAGGACACCATCATGTGCAACTCCGTCTTCGCCGAGGACGAGCGTGCACACGACATGGCCCGCTTCCAGCTCAAGACCATGAAGGAGTACGTCGCCAAGCATGGCGGCGCAGCGAAGGGAGACCAATGACCACCGACACCAGTGCCGCGCAGACCGGCGCCACCAGTCCTCTCGAGGCCATGACAGCCGGCGAGCCGACCGTGCTGTGGAACGACTCGGCCACGCCCAAGGAGCTCGGTCAGTCGATCGCCTGGGGTGCCGTCGGCGCAACCTGCAACCCGGTCATCGCCCTGGCGGCGATCAACGCCGACCTGCCGCGATGGACCGAACGCATCCGGCACGTCGCGACCGAGATGCCGATGGCCACCGAGTCCCAGATCGGCTGGCGGCTCGTCGAGGAGGTCTCGATCGAGGCCGCCGGGATGCTCCGGCCCGCCTTCGACCGTTACGAGGGGGTCAACGGCCGGATCTCCATGCAGACCGACCCGCGCAACCACCGCAATGCCGCGGCCCTCGCCGAGCAGGCCGCCCACTTCGCTTCGCTCGCCGACAACGTCATCGTCAAGATCCCGGCCACCGCGACCGGGACACACGCCATTGAGGATGCCGTCAGCCGCGGGGTATCGATCAACGTGACCGTCTCCTTCTCCGTCCCGCAGGCGCTCGCGGCGGCCGAGGCGATCGAGCGCGGCCTGCAGATCCGCGAAGCCGCCGGGCACGACGTCTCCCGGATGGGTCACGTGGTGACGATCATGGTCGGCCGGCTGGACGACTGGCTCAAGGATGTCGTCGCCCGGGACGGGGTCGACATCGACCCCGACCATCTCGACTGGGCCGGGGTGGCCGCCTTCAAGCGGGCCTACGAGATCTTCCAGGAACGCGGCTACCGATCCCGGCTGCTGTCCGCAGCCTTCCGCTCCACCCGGCACTGGTCGGAGTTCGTCGGTGGTGACGTGGTGATCTCGCCCCCGTTCGGCTGGCAGCAGAAGATCCAGGATGCCGCTCAGTTCGCCAACCACGACCAGATGTCGGTCCCGGTCGACCCGGCGATCATCGCAAGTCTGTCCGCCAAGCTGCCCGACTTCCGTCGGGCCTACGAACCGAGCGGGATGACGCCCGAGGAGTTCGACACCTTCGGCGCGACCCGCAAGACTCTGCGCCAGTTCCTCGGTGCCGACGAGGAGCTCGACCAGCTCGTCCGCGACGTGCTCGTCCCGGCGCCGTGACGCAGACGATCCGCCTGACGACTGCACAGGCGCTGGTGAAGTTCCTCGCCAACCAGTACTCCGAGCGCGACGGTCGGCGCCAGCGCCTCGTCACTGGCGTGCTGGGTATCTTTGGGCACGGCAACGTCGCGGGGGTGGGCCAGGCCCTGCTCCAGGCCGAGGTCGAGCAGGAGGAGGGCCGCCAAGGGGCCGAGGTCCTCGGCGAGCTGCCCTACTATCTGGCCCGCAACGAGCAAGGGGCGGTGCACACAGCGGTGGCCTACTCCCGGGCGCTCGACCGGATGCAGGTCATGGCGGTGACCTCCTCGATCGGGCCGGGCGCGACGAACATGGTCACCGGGGCTGCACTGGCGACGACGAACCGGATCCCGGTCCTGCTGCTGCCGAGCGACCAGTTCGCCAGCCGAGTTCCGGACCCGGTGCTGCAGCAGTTGGAGAGCCCCCAAACCCTGGACACCGCGGTGACCGACTGCTTCCGCCCGGTCTCGCGCTTCTTCGACCGGATCAACCGGCCGGAGCAGCTCATACCTTCGCTGATGAACGCCATGCGGGTGCTCACTGACCCCGCCGACACCGGGGCGGTGACGATTGCGCTGCCCCAGGACGTCCAGGCCGAGGCCCACGACTGGCCGGTGGCTTTCTTCAGCGAGCGGACCTGGCACATCGCCCGCCCGGTGCCCGAACCGGCTGCGCTCACCCGGGCGCTCGAGGTCATCCGCTCGGCTGAGCGGCCGCTCGTGGTCGCCGGCGGGGGTGTGGTCTATTCGGCTGCGTCCGCGCAGTTGCGCGCCTTCGCCAGTGCCACCGGCATCCCGGTCGCAGACACGCACGCCGGCAAGGGCGCGATCAACTGGGACCACCCACTCGCGGTGGGGGCTCTCGGCTCCACCGGGGCGTCCTCGGCGAATGAACTCGCCCGCACCGCCGACGTCGTCATCGGTATCGGCACCCGCTACAGCGACTTCACGACCGCCTCGCACACGATCTTCGCGCGCGAGGACGTCCGGTTTGTCAACGTCAACGTTCTCGGCTTCGATGCTGCCAAACACGGTGCGACCATGCTCGTGGCCGATGCCCGGGAAGCCTTGAGTGTGCTCACCGCCGCCCTCGACGGCTGGGCGACGCAGCCGGCATACCGGGCTGAGGCAACAGATCGGTATGCCGCGTGGCAGCGACAAGTTGACGCCTGTTACCACCGTGACCACGGCCCGCTGCCGGCCCAGACCGAGGTGTTCGGGGCCCTCAACGAACTCATGGGCCCCGAAGATGTCGTCATCAACGCGGCCGGGTCGATGCCCGGGGACTTGCAGTGCCTGTGGCGGGCCTCGACGCCGGTGGGTTACCACGTCGAGTACGCCTACTCGTGTATGGGCTATGAGATCCCCGCCGCACTCGGGGTCAAGTGGGCACTCGGGGCGGGCCACGAGGTCGTGGCCATTGTCGGCGACGGTACCTATCAGATGCTGCCCATGGAGCTGGCGACAATCGTCTCCGAGGGCGTCAAGGTCATCATCGTGCTCCTGCAGAACCACGGGTTCGCCTCGATCGGGGCCTTGTCGGAGTCGCGCGGGTCCCAGCGCTTCGGCACGAGATATCGGATGCGCAATGCCGCCACCGGACAGCTCGATGGCGAGAACGTGCCCTTCGACCTCGCCGCAAACGCGGCGTCCTTGGGTGCGACTGTGCTGCGCTGCAACGGGATCGAAGAGTTTCGGGCTAACTACACCAAGGCAGTGGCTGCGGAGCGCACGACCGTGCTCTACATTGAGACCGACCTGCTCGGACCCAACCCGCCTGCCTCTGCGTGGTGGGATGTCCCCGTTTCCCAGGTTTCGTCATTGGCCTCGACCCGACAGGCATACACCGAGCACGTCGAGGCCCAGCGAAGCCAACGGTCGTATCTGTGACTGCTCAGTGACCCTGCTGTAGCCACTGCAGGAACAGTGGTCACAGGTCGGTAAATGTCCGGACAATATGTTGACAGGTACATAACGGCACGGCAACCTTGGCATACCGACCCGAACCGGGCAGACCCGTCCGGGAGTGTCGGCGCCGAAGGAGTCGACGAGGATGTTGCACGGTCCGCGACCGCGGGGTGCGCGCCGCCTCCGACAGCCTGCCTCTCCCCCTCCATCGCCGCCCGGCGATGGCAGCTGAAAGGAACGAACAGAATGCTCCGTTCGAAGCGGATCGTGGCCGGTGCCGCGGCCACCGTGACACTGCTCGCGCTCACCGCCTGCTCTTCCGGCGGCAAGTCGTCCACCGAGGGCTCCGGCAGCAGCGGTGGCTCGGCGAAGAAGACGATGACCGTCGCCATGATCACCCACCAGGCACCTGGTGACACCTTCTGGGACATCATCCGCAAGGGTGCCGACCAGGCGGCCAAGGACGTCGGGGTCGACCTGCAGTACTCCAACGACCCCGACGCGACGAAGCAGGCCCAGCTCGTCCAGGCGGCGATCGACAAGAAGGTCGACGGCATCGCAGTCACCGACCCGAACACCGGTGCGCTCGGCTCCACCATCAAGGCAGCCGTTGCCGCTGGCATCCCGGTCTCCATGTTCAACGCCGGCGGGCCGGATGCACTCGGTCTCGGCGCGATCGGCTACTTCGGCCAGAGTGAGACTGACGCCGGGGTCGCCGTGGGCAAGCGTGTCCTCGACGACGGTGGCAAGAACGTCATCTGTGTCATCCAGGAGCAGGGTCAGTCACAGCTCGAGGCCCGCTGCGACGGAGTCACCGAGGGTGCTGCCGGCGCCAAGGTTCAGCGTGTGTACGTCAACGGCCGCGACGACGCCGCCGTGACCACAACCCTGCAGGCGACGTTGACCCAGGACCCGAGCATCGACTACGTCGTCACCCTCGGCGCTCCCTTCGCCCTCGACGCGGTCAAGGCTCTTGCAGCCTCGAACAGCAAGGCCAAGCTCGGCACCTTCGACACCAACCCCGAGCTGGTCAAGGCGATCCAGGACGGCAAGGTCACCTGGGCCATCGACCAGCAGCCCTTCCTCCAGGGCTACCTGGCGGTCACCTCGCTGTACCTCTACAAGATCAACGGCAACGTGATCGGCGGCGGCAAGAACGTCGCGACGGGCCCGGCGTTCATCGACTCCAAGAACGTCGAAGCGGTCGCCAAGTTCGCCGCGAACGGCACCCGCTGAGCGGCGACTCATGACCACCGCAACCCCAGCGGCGGGCGGGGATGACCGGGTCCAGACCCGGTCATCCCTCTCCCTCCTGCTCTCCATGCCGGCGGTCGGGGCGCTCATCGGCGCCCTGGCCGTGGCCGTGATCTTCTTCGCCGTCGCACCGGCTTTCCGCAACGTCGCGAATGTTGGGACGATCCTCTACACCGCCTCGACGATCGGCATCATGGCGGTCTTCGTCGCGTTGCTGATGATCGGCGGCGAGTTCGACCTGTCCACGGGCGTCGCGGTCACCTCCTCGGGTCTGGCGGCAGCTCACGCGACCTGGTACTTCGGTCTCAACGTGTGGGTGGGGGTCTTCTTCGCCCTCGTCTTCTCGCTTGCGGTCGGCGCCTTCAACGGGTGGCTGCTGCACAAGACCGGACTGGCCAGCTTCCTGGTCACCTTGGGTAGCTTCTTCGTCCTCTCCGGCGTCAACCTGGCGATGACCCGGATCGTCACCGGCGGCGTGTCCTCGGCGACGATCAGCCAGATGGACGGCTGGAACAGCGCCTCGGCAGTGTTCGCGGCGACCTTCCACCTCGGCCCTATCACCATCAAGTCGCCGGTGATCTACTGGATCATCCTCACGGTCATCTTGTCCTGGGTGCTCCTGCGCACCAAGGTCGGCAACTGGATCCTCGCCTCGGGTGGGGACGCTGCGGCTGCTCGGGCCGTCGGTGTGCCGGTGACCGCGACCAAGATCGGGCTGTTCATGGGGACCGGCTTCGCCGCCTGGCTCGTCGGCATGCACATGCTCTTCGAGTACAACAACATCCAGTCCGGTCAGGGCGTCGGCAACGAGTTCATCTACATCATCGCGGCCGTCATCGGTGGCTGCCTGCTCACCGGCGGCTACGGATCGGTCGTCGGTGCCTCCATCGGATCGCTGCTGTACGGGATGGTCCTGCTGGGAATCTCGTATGCCGGGTGGGACGTCGACTGGCTCAAGACCTTCCTCGGCGTCATGCTCATTGGTGCGACCCTGGTCAACATGTACGTCAAGAAGAAGGCGGACGCGCGATGAGCACGACAACCGCGACGACGACCCCCATGCTCGAACTGGTGGACGTCGGCAAGAGCTACGGGAACGTGAACGCCCTGCGCGGGGTCAACATCACCGTGCGTCAGGGTGAAGTCACCTGTGTCCTGGGCGATAACGGCGCCGGCAAGTCCACTCTCATCAAGGTCGTCGCCGGCCTGCACGCCCATACCGAGGGCGTCATGCGTATCCAGGGTGAGGACACCCGATTCTCCTCACCTCGGCAGGCACAGGCCGCCGGAATCGCCACGGTCTACCAGGACCTCGCGCTCGCACCGCTGATGTCCGTGTGGCGCAACTTCTTCCTCGGAAACGAGGTCCACAAGGGGCTCAGCCTCGACGTGGACTCAATGAAGAAGGTCGCCGGTGAGGAATTGACGAAGATGGGCATCGTCATCCCCGACTTGGACCGTCCTGTTGGGGCGCTCTCCGGAGGACAGCGCCAGGTGATCGCGATCGCCCGTGCGATCTATTTCGGCGCGAAAGTCGTCATCCTCGATGAGCCGACCGCGGCCCTAGGTGTCAAGCAGTCCGGGGTGGTGCTGAAATACATCATCAAGATGCGTGATGCCGGCCTCGGGGTCATCTTCATTACCCACAACCCGCACCACGCCTTCCTGGTGGGGAACCACTTCGTCATCCTCAAGCTCGGTCGAGTCGTTCTCGACGCGCACCGGGACGAGCTGACCCTCGATCAGCTCACCGCAGAGATGGCGGGCGGGCAAGAGCTCGCCGAACTCAGCCATGAGCTGCGCGGGGCCGACCCGGGCAAGACCGTGGCGCCGCCGGCGAGCGGCGAGGAGATCCACGTGGAAGCTCCCAAGATCGACGGCACGACGAACGGCGGCGGTTAGATCTGATCTGATCTGATCTGATCTGATCTGATCTGACCGTATGGGGCTGTGCCTGCGGGTCCTGAGACCGGCAGGCACAGCCCCATAGTCTTCCCTCACCAGCGGTCTTAACCTCACCCGCCTCACGATTTCGGGATCATCCCGAAAAGGTGGCGAGAGCGCAGAAGGTTACCGGGGTTTCGGCACGGTTCCGGGGTGTGACGGCCAGCGCATGGCCTGCTCAGCAGCAGCAGCGGGGCGACTGGCTTTGCGGCGGGGCGACTGGGCCCAGCAGCGGCAACGAGCTGAGCTCTCAGGGCAGCTCTCAGCGCCGCTTGGAGCGTTGCTTGACGACGAGGACCGGCACCGGCGCCTCGAGGAGGATGTCCTGGGTGACGCTGCCGAGGAAGACCTTGCCGACCTTGGACCGTCGACGGGCGCCGACAACGATGATGGAGGCGTCGACGGCCTCCGCCTCAGACAGAATCGCTTCCGCAGTGTCATCGACGCCGCTCGAAGTGCTCGCCACGAGGCGGACTTCGCGCTCGACACCGGTCAGGCCCCGCTTGGCGATCACCGAGTCGACGAACTCTTCGATCCCACTCGTCAGCGCCTCCGCGCTGTCCAGATCGACCGCGGTCACGACGTGCAGGACCACGAGACGCTGGCCCTTACGGACGGCTTCGGCGGCAGCTGCAGCGATGACCTCGGTGCTGGCCTTGTTGAGCTCGTGAGCGGCGACGATGGTCATCGAGCGGTCTCCTTGAGGATGGGCTTGGCGGGTCGGGAGGGACGAGGAGGACAGACTGACGGGGAGGTTCGGGGACGGTGGGCGACCCGAGCGGCGCAGGACCGGCAGGGACCAGAGCTCACCAGATCACCACGCTCACCAGGTCACCAATAGAATGCCGGCTTGTCGATCATCTGCACGTCGACCACGCCGTCGTCAGTGAGAGCCCGCACGCCCGCGTCGCAGACGCACGCGGCGGCATACCCGTCCCACGAGGTCGACCCGGTGTGTTCACCGCGGGCCACCGCGTCGATCCACTCCTGCACCTCGGTGATGAACGCGGTCCGGAAGCGCTCGTTGTGGTCCCGCACGATGGCATTGCCGGCATTGAAGCCGCGCCGCCAGCTCGTCACGTTCTGGTCGGACAGGCTGATCGTGCCCTTCTCGGCGACTGCCTCGCAGCGGATGTCGTAGCCGAACTGGCAGTTGACGAAGATCTCGTCGTCGACGCGAACCCCGGATGCCGTCGTGAGCACCAGGACGAGCGGGTCCTGGAGATGCTCGGCTGCCAGTGATGTCTTCTTGGGCTGGTCCACCCGGGCGGAGACGAACTCCTCGCCGAGCAGCCAGCGCATGACGTCGATCTCGTGGATCGCGGTGTCGTTGATGGCCATGTCCCACGTGTAGATGTCCGGCACGGTCGGGTTGCGGTGGGCGCAGTGCACCATGAGTGGGGCGCCGAGCTCACCGGAGTCCAGGGCCGCCTTCATCTCGCGGTAGCCCGGGTCGAAGCGGCGCATGAAGCCCACAGTGACCAACCGGCGGCCGGTGGCCATCTCGGCCTCCATGATTCGCAGGGCGGCATCCGCGGTGGGGGTCAGCGGCTTCTCACAGAAGACCGGTTTGCCCGCGGCGATGCAGGCGAGGACGTCCACCTCGTGGGCCGGGCCATAGGAGCAGATCATCACGGCATCCACCTCGTCGGCGGCAATGAGCTCGCCCGAGGTCGGGTATGCCGTGCCGCCGATCCGGGCCGCAACCGCCGCTGCGTGGTCGGCGTTGACATCGCTGACCGCGACAACCCGGCCGCCAGCGATGACGGTGTGGATACGCTCGATGTGCGCCTGCCCCATGCCGCCGGGGCCGATCATTCCGATGCGAACGGTCATTGCACGTCCTTCACTTCAGGCCGAGGCCAAGGGATGCCAGGTACTCGCGGGTCTGGATGGCGATCGGGAGCGGATCGCTCTTCGGGCAGCCGTACATGTCCTGCTCGCACACGACATACAGGTCCTTGTCGAGATCGGCGAGCGTCTCGATGAGTTCGCCCATGTCGGGCAGGCCGGCCGGCGGGGCGACCGAGCAGCCGGCCTTGACCGCGCGCACGAAGGGCCAGTCCTCGTCATGGGCCTGTTGGACCAGAGACGGGTCCATCGCCTTGATGTGCACGTAGGAGATCCGCTCGGGGTACTTGCGGCACAACTCCATCGGGTCGCCGCCGCCGTAGACGATGTGCCCGGTGTCGAGGCAGAAGCCGACGTACTCAGGGTCGGTGGCCTCAAAGATCCGGTCGATATCCTGCGGTGTCTCAATGTGGCTGTCCCCGTGCGGGTGCAGGACCATGGTCAGCCCGTAGTCCTGCTTCATGATCCGCCCGAGCCGGTTCGCGTTGTCGAT
Source organism: Phycicoccus sp. (assembly GCA_039812375.1). Lineage (GTDB taxonomy): Bacteria > Actinomycetota > Actinomycetes > Actinomycetales > Dermatophilaceae > JAGOME01. Next base: position 18,861 of record JBDIAO010000047.1, read on the forward strand.
GTAGAGCTTCCACGCGGCCGGGGTCAGGGTGCGGTCGTCGGTGTAGTCCCCGGTCTTCTCGTCGCGGAACATCGGCGGCAGGTGGACGACGTATTGCGCCCCGACCTGCGCGTGGGTCTGCCCGATCGCCCGGAAGAAGCGTTCGGTTTCGGGCCAGGCTTCCTCCTTGTGCAAGATGCCCCAGCCGGTGCCAGCGACGACCCGGAACCCGTGCTCGTCCATGACGTCCTTGAGGGCCACCGGGTCGGTCGGGAAGTAGCCGAAGGGGCCGGTCTCCATGACCGAGAAGCCCGCGCTCTGCATCTCCTTCAAGGCGACGTCCCAGTCGATCTGGGCCTCGTCCTGGGGGAACCACACGCCCCACTGGTCGGGGCAAACCCCGATGGTGAGCTTGCTGTAGCGCTCGACGCTGGTGTTGCGCGACTTGTCTTGGGACGCAGGCATGAGACTCCTCCTCAAGAGCGTGGACGCGCGGCGTCCGGAACCGAAAGGGGCAGGGCCCACGCTAGGCCATGTGTGAATGTCAGGTCAAACGGTTGAGTGCTCTACCCGAGAGATGTTGGGTGCTCCGCTCGAGCGATGTCGAGTGCTCCGCGTGAGCTGTTGCCGGGTGTTCCACCGTGCCCTCCGGACATCACCGGACGCAGCATCCGGATAGACACCGGGCCGCCTAGGCTTGATCCCTGTGACCAAGGAGCACCACGAGAGTGACCTGCCCGAACAGGTTCGGATCCGACGCGCCAAACGAGAGCGGATCATCGCCGAAGGACGGACGGCATACCCGGTCGACGTCCACCGCACGCACTCCCTGGCCGATGTCCGAGAGCGCTGGGGACACCTGAGTGCGGGTGAGGAAACCGACGATGTCGTCACCGTCGCCGGGCGGGTCATGTTCATCCGCAACACCGGCAAGCTCGCCTTCGCCACCCTCCAGGAGGGAATCGGCACGCACGTGCAGGTCATGCTCAGCCTCGCCGAGGTCGGCGAGGAGTCGCTGCACGCGTGGAAGGCCGACGTCGATCTCGGCGACCACGTCGCTGTGACCGGCCGGGTGATCTCCAGCAAGCGCGGTGAGCTGTCCGTCATGGCGAGTCACTGGGAGATGGCCAGCAAAGCGCTACGCCCCATGCCGGTGCTGCACAAGGAGCTCAGCGAGGAGGCCCGGGTCCGCCAACGGTATGCCGACCTCATCGTCCGTCAAGAGGCCCGGGACATGGTGCGCACCAAAGCCAAGGTCCTGCACGCCATCCGCCTCGAACTGGAGCGGCAAGGCTACGTCGAGGTGGAGACCCCGATCCTCCAGCTCATCCACGGCGGCGCCGCGGCCCGACCCTTCTGCACCCATATGAATGCCTTCGACCAGGACATGACCCTGCGGATCGCCCTTGAGCTCCCGCTCAAGAAGGCCGTCGTCGGTGGTGTCGATCGCGTCTATGAGATGGGCCGGATCTTCCGCAACGAAGGCGTCGACGCGACTCACTCCCCCGAGTTCACCATGCTCGAGGCCTACCAGGCCTGGGGGGACCAGAGCACGATCGCCGCGCTCATCCACGACGTCTTCCTCGCCGCAGCCGACGCGATCGGAACTCGGCAGATCCAGACCCCGACGGGAATGATCGACCTCGATGCCGAATGGCGCTGGGTCTCGGTGTATCCCGCGGTGAGCGCCAAGGTCGGCGAACAGGTCACCATCGACACGCCCTTGGAGACGCTGCGGGGGTATGCCGCCGCCCATGACGTCACACTCGACCCTGCGTGGGGCAAGGACCGGGTCTTCCTCGAACTGGTCGCCGAGCTTGTCGAGCCGGACTGCGTGCAGCCCACCTTCCTGCACGACTATCCCGCGATAGCCCAGCCTCTGGCTCGACCGCACCGCACCCAGCCGGGCCTCATCGAGGCATGGGACCTCATGATCGGTGGTGTCGAGCGGGGAACTGGGTACTCCGAGCTCGTCGACCCGGTCATCCAGCGTGAGGTCCTCACCGCACAGTCGCTGCTCGCCGCCGGCGGACATCCCGAAGCGATGCAGCTCGATGAGGACTTCCTCCGGGCGCTGGAGTACGGAGCGCCTCCGATGGGAGGGCTCGGACTGGGCGTCGACCGGCTCATCATGCTGTTCACCGGGGCTAACATCCGCGAAACCATCCTCTTTCCCCATCTCAAGCCGGAGGGCTGAGCCATGTGGCACCAGATCTGGCCCTATCTCGCCGCCATCATCCCGACCGTGTTTGTCGCGACGGTCTTCTACTTCGTCCTCAAGGCCATGCTTGAGGGCGACCGCCGCGAACGCGCCGCCATGGCGAAATGGGAAGCCGAGCAGGA
>JBDIAO010000048.1:0-20886 GCA_039812375.1 Phycicoccus sp.
GGAGACCCGCAGGTACGACACGGCGGCAGCCGCAGTCTTGGGCGGGTCGATGAGGCTGGCTGCCGGATCGTCGGCAATGGTGGTCATCGGGGGCTCACTCTCACGCGGTTCGACCCTCGCGATCCCACTGTTGGTGGGAGGGGTGTTGATCGTGAGAGCAGCCGTTGAAGGCTGTAGGGCGAGACCTGATGGTCTCGGTGCGTGTTGCCCGCCGAGCGGCGAGGTTTAGGCCACAACACCCCGCATCGCGAGGCTTGCAGGGTTCATTCTACCGGGCGGCTTCAGAGGCGGCCAGGCCATCCGGCGCCGCCCGGTAGGTGTCGGGCACCCGCTCGGCCGCGCGGGCCGCGCGGCTTTCGCCGGTCTCCTGCAATGTCAGCCGGATGAGAACCTCGGCGAGCTTGTGCAGGTCGGCGCGTTCGCGGTGGACGGCCCGGACGGAGAACGACCGCTCCTCGTAGGGGCGACGGTCGGTCTTCTTGGCGTAGCGGCTCATCGGTCTACTGCGCTTCGTCGTCGTCCAGGCCGGCGTAGAACTCGTCTTCGGCCTCCTGGCGCTTGCGGACTTGGGCGATGACGAACTCGACGAACTCGGCGTCCCGGTCGGTGAAGGTGAAGTCCTGGATCGTGGGTGCCGGGTCCTCACCGGGCCACGCAGCTTGCCGGGTCGGGCGGTCGCGGTCCCCACGAGTACCGCAGGCCGTGACCCAGTAGCGAAGCCGCTCTCGCGCGTCGGCGAAGTCGCGGTGCCAACCGAGCGGCGCGGATGCGTTCTGCTCGGGGTCGTAGGCCGCGAGCCAATGCAGGTGCAGCGCCGACAGCTCCCAGACCATCTCCGGGTGGTGGTGCCAGAACGGCGGCACCACCGCGACCGTGAGGCCATAGGTGCGCCGCAGCCAGTCAACCCACCGGTTCAGCGCGAGCCATTCCTGCTCCAGCTCGTGCGCCGTCAGCAGGTTCCAGTTCACGGGGTGCGGCGGTTCGGGCATGTCCGCGTTCGTGACGCGGGGCGGTCCGTCGAAGACGTCCGGCTCATCCATCTCATGCTGATCGTTCATGGTGCTTCGACTCCCGAACTCACATGCTGACCGGGGCGTGCGCCGCGGTCGCTGCTCGCTGCGTCGGCTCGTACGTCGCTGCGTCCCGGCCCACTCCATTGCGCGGCGTCCGGTCGACCTCGTAGCGGGTTCGCGCGGCGTCGTGGCCGATCTTCTTGGCGACGAACTCTTCGCCCTCGATTGCCTGACCGTTGCGCTCGTAGTTGACCGGCCGCGTGTAGCCCTCGGCGACGAAGTTGTCGCCCTGGGCGAAGCTCGCGTGCGCGTGCTCAGCGGAACGCCCGAACATCACCAAGTGGTGGTAGGTCGTCTCGGTCTGCGTGAACGATCCGTCGTCCTCGCGGCGGAAGTGCTCCTTGCCGATACGGGCGAAGAACCTGGCGTCTCCCTTTGCCGTCTCGGTGAGCAACGGCTCCGAAGCGATGAAGCCTGACAGCGATTCCTGGGTGTGAATGGCCATGATGGCCTCCTCCTGACTCGGGCGACCAACTGCGTGTGGGTCGCTCTGTCAGGCAGGTGCGCCCCGATTCCCAAGTGCCGTCAGGCTGAGGGGCGGTGGCGCAGCAGTGCTTCGAGTTCGTCTCGGTCGCTGCGGAGCTGGCTTGCGTCGGGGCGGGTGGGCCAGGCGCGGAGGTCGGTGATGATGGGTGGTGCGGAGCGCAGCATCGTGATGCCGGTGCCGAATGGCAGGGTGCGGATGCGGTCTGGCGGGAGGATCGGGACGCGGCGGATGGAGCGTTGGTTGGAGCGGGTGCCGTGGTCGCCGAGGGTCACGCTGTCGGTGTACTCGTCTCGCTCGCCGATGAGGGTGGAGAGGTCTTGGAGGTCGCGGCTGTTGGATGCGCCGCCGAGGATGATCTTGACGATGCTGGCGTCCCAGATCGCGCCGGCCTGGTGCTCACTCCACCGGTCACGGGCTTGGGCGAGGGATTGCAGGACCGGCATGGTCGTGATCCCGGTGCCGCCGCCTTCGGCCATGAGTGTCGGCAGTGACGGCAGCGGCGCGAGGTTGCCGATCTCGTCGAGTGCGAGCAACAGTGGCGGGTCGAGCCGTGCTCCGGGTGAGCGTGCGGCGAGCCGTCGGGCGGTTTCGATGAGGTCTTCGACGAACGCTGCGACCAGCGATGCGGAGGCTCCTGCTCCGGCCCCGGTGGCGAGTAGGTAGAGGGTGCCTTGTTCGGTGAGGAAGGTCTCGGGGTCGAAGTGTTCGTGCGGGCCTGGTGTGACGGCATCGAGCACGCGCGGGTCGGCGAGCGCGGCGAGGGCGAGGGAGACGCCTTGCCAGATGCTGTCGCGGGTCTTGGGGTCGGCGTCGATCATCGCGGCCAGGGAGTCGTCCCAGCCCATCGCCGCGTTCGGGTGCGAGTTGAGGATCGCGACGGCCTCCGATGCCGCGCTGGGATCAAGAGTCCACCTGAACAGCTCGGCGGGCGGGCGGCCGTCCAGCGCGGCAGCATGCAGCAGGCTCTGAAGTGCGGTGCGGGTCTTGCCCTCCCAGAACCCGCCGGACTCGACGCCTCCGGCGGACAGTCCGGTGGCGGCGGCGAGTCCGTTGGCGCGGATCATCGCGATCAGCGGATCGTCACAGCCGCGAATGGGCGACCAGCGCAGCCCGGCGGGGATGCCTTCGGCGAGGTGTTGGGGGTCGAACACCGCGACCGGTCCGCCCTTGCGGCGTCGGGCGCGGAGGGTCGCGGTGAGGTTATCGGGCCTGGTGCTGGTGGTGACGACCGCGCCGGGTGCGTCGAGGATCGCGTTGATGACGACGTGCAGGCCCTTTCCGGAGCGGGGTGGTCCGATCAGCAGGATCGAGTCTTCTACCGATGCCCAGACCTTCGTGCCACGGCTGGCACCCAGGAGGTAGCCGACATCGTGCGGTGCTGGCGACTCCAAGGAGGGTCGCAGCGTGGCCGCGCGGTGCAGCAGTGCCTTCGCGGAGGCTGCGGTCTTGACCTCATGGCCGGTCGCGATCCCGGCAAGCCGGTGCGGGTCGGTCTCTGTCTTCCGCGTGTGTCGCCGTAGCACCACCCACACCCAGACGATCCCGGCGGCGAGTCCGCCGAGCAGCGCCGTGCTGACGAGCCAGTAGATGACCGGGTTGAGCCCGACCGCACCAAGCGCGGTAGCCGGGTCGCCGGGGTTGAACAGCACGGCGAGACCCGCCGCTGCGCCCGCGTCTGGCTGGGCTGTGCCGGTGAGGAACGCTGCGACGCTGCCGGCGACGCGGAGAACGAGAGCGATCCCGAACATGCCGATCAGCCCAATGAGGGCGGCGTTGGTGAGTTCGTCGCCCATGCCCGCGGCCTGACGCTGGTTCATGTCAGCCGCCGCACCGCGGGCGTGCCCGAGATACGCCCGAACAGGATCACCTCGTGCGTACCATCGGGTAGGTCGTCGAGGTCGATGAGCGTCCGTGCTTCTCCGGCCCCGGTGGCATCGGTGTGGGACACGATCGTCGCGACGGCGACATCCTCACCGGGCACGAACCCATCGGCGGTGACCTCAACCAAGCGCGGCACTCGCCGGACGTGGCGACTTCGACGAGTCTCAGGCACCGGGTTCTCGGTCGGGGCCGCTGCACGTCGGGGCTTGCGGGTGCGGAGGATGTCGGTGAAGACGCTCCCGTCGCTCTCGCGAACCTCGACTCGGACTGCGATGGTGCGGTCCTCGGTGATGGCATCCATGAGCGGCCCGAACGTCGCGCGCGTCCACGCGCTCGCGTCCGGCGACGGGAATGCTGTTCCATCGATCGTGGCGGTGAGGGTGCCGTCTTCTGCGACGGTGACGAGGACGTGCGGCAGCTCGACGGGTCCGGTCGCATCGTCGTCGTCGGTAGGGGTGGATCGGCGTGGGCTGGTGAGGTTCATCCGTGGCCTCCGGCTGCGCGGCTGCTGGTGTCGAACAGGGCGAGTTCGTCGGGGTGGAGTTGGTGTTGGCAGACGAAGCTCCTGGCCTTGATCCGCCACAGGCCCTGGCCGACGCCGAGGTTCGGCAAGAGCTGCTGCTCGGTTCCGGTCAGTCCGAGTGCCTTCGCGGTGGGGCCGAGCTGGTCGGACTCCTGCCGGTACACGATCCGCGTCTCCGCGTTCGCCAGCAGCGAGTTCGCCAGGGACCGCATGGCGGAGCCTTGGTCTCCCACGTTGTCGAGGTCGGTGAGCTTGTGGAAGATCAGCATGTTCGCGATCCCGTAGTGCCGGGCTAGTCGCCAGTGCGCATCCATCCGCCGCAACAACGCGGGGTGGGAGATGAGCCGCCACGCCTCGTCATAGATCACCCACCGCTGCCCTCCGTTCGGGTCGAGCAGCGCGGACTCCATCCACGCAGACGAGCACGTCATCAACACAGAGATCAGGGTCGAGTTCTCGGTGACCCGCGAGAGATCGAGCGAGATCATCGGCAACGAAGGATCGAACGCGACCGTCGAAGGTCCATCGAACAACCCGGCCAGGTCACCAGCAACGAGACGACGCAGCGCGTGCCCGACGAGCCGACCGTCCTCGGCCAACCGGCCATCCGCATCCGCGCTCGGGGCGAGGATGCGCTCAACGACCATCGGCAAGATCGGCACGTCGTTCTCCCGCACCGTCTGGGTCAGGGCGATGTCGATCGCGGTGTGCTCCAACGGCGACAGCCCGCGCGCGAGCACGGTCTCAGCGAGCGCGCCGATCAGGTCACGCCGTCGCGCGGCGACGGTGGCGGCCCACTGCTGATCCGACAGGCCACTGGGTCGGTGGCCTTCGTCGAGCGGGTTCAGGCGGGTGTTGAGCCCGTGCCCGAGAACGATGGCGCGTCCACCGACGGCGTTGGCGACGGCGGTGTGTTCGCCTTTCGGGTCGCCGGGCACGTACACGCGTCGCCCGAACGGCAGCGACCGGGTGTAGAGAGACTTGGCCAACGATGACTTGCCGGAGCCGACGATCCCGGCCAGCACCACGTTGGGTGCGGTGATGGTGCCGCGGGCGTAGAGCACCCACGGGTCGTAGACGAAGCTCCCGCCTGAGTAGAGGTCTTGGCCGACGAACACGCCATCCGCGCCGAGGCCGCCCTCGGCGACGAACGGGTACGCGCCCGCGAGCGTCGCCGACGTGTCCTGATGCCGCGTCAGATGGAACCCGCCCGGCGTGCGCAGCCGCGCAGAGCCAGGTTCGCCGGCCTTCGGTAGGTAGAGCGTGGCGCGCCGCTCGGCCCGCTCCTCCTCAGCCTTCGCCTTCGCCGTGGCAGTCTCGGCCCGACGCTGCTCCGCGTGAAGCCTGGCCTCGGCCTTGCGGCGCTGCTTGCGGAGCTTCCGCCGCTCCTTCGACGGTGCAACCAAGACAGCGGTGTGCAGCCGCGCGCGATCCTCGGTCACAGCACCAGCCCCCGCGCCTGCTTGACCGCCGTGATCTTGGTCGGCTCGAACCACGACCCATCCCGCTTCGACGCCGGCAGGTCGGCCCGTTCCGGAGCGCCCGGCGACGAGTACGACACCAACAACTCCGGTCCACCCTGTATCGGCTCAGGTTCGATCTGTTCGGCATCCTGGGGCTCTGCCTCCGGTTCGGTGTATCGGCGCAGCAGCGAGACGTAGCCGATGTGCGTGTTGACGACCAATGCGTAGTCACCCGAGAGCGCCACCCTGTCGTTGGTGCCTTCGCCGGGTTCGTCGTAGACGTACCCGTTTTCCAGCGCGGCCTGTGTGGTCTCGTCGCCGTAGTCCCACTGCGCGAGGAAGTCCACCGCATCGACATGCCCCAGCTCGTCGAGGATGTGCAACGGCCGGTCGGCCTCCTCACCTTGGAGGAATACCACGCTGACCCACCGCGATGGCGCGCCCTCCTCGACGGCGGGCTCCGGATGCCAGGCGATCCGCCCCGCAGCGATGAACCCTTCCGCGAGCCGGTCATACGCCCGATCGACGAGGCTCGCAACCTGCCGCAACTCCTCCGCAGCAGCGAGCGCGTCACGCACTCCTGCCTCGTGGCTCCCGGCGTCGTTGAACGCGTGCGCAGCCTTGCGCTCATGGGCATCGGCGATCTGGTCGAGTGCTTGCCGCAGCGAGCGCATCCCCGACGACAGGTCACCGATGACCCCGTACATCTCGGCGGGCTGATCGAAGCTCCGGCTCGCGTGTGCCAGGCCGCGCAAGGCCTCGGATGCTTCGGCGGCGTCGGCAGTCGAATCGAAGAACGTGGGCATGGTGACCTCCTGACACGTTGTGTGTCATGGAGGTGCGCCTACACTCCCGGGTGGTGGCGGTTGCTGTAGCCGTGCATCGTGGAAATGCGCCAACGGGTTCGCGTATCCCCTCGCAATCCGTTTGAAGATCGGACCGTACACCGTGCACGACGAACTCGCTTTAGTTGTCAACGACGCAACCAAATTCGCAAACGCCCTATTAGGTCTCTGGCTGGGTGAATCTGGGTAACTGCCCCTATCGTCCGCTGGGATCGGAAGCCACAACTGGCGGAACGCGGTCCGCCGATCGGCGCGTTCCCGCGAACCCGGAAACCGCGTCCCAAGCGCACGCCGCGAGAATTACGAGCACGACGATCCGGGCCCCGGTCAGGAGGCCGCCTTCAGCGTCTAGACGTACGACGAACTGCGGATCGAGAATGCTCAGGCTCCACAGCGCCCACCACCACCACCAGGCGAAGGTAGCATCAAGGATCGCGTTGACGGTGGCGAGAGTGAGGGTCCATCGTCCACGTCCGTAGCGGATCACCCTATTAACCGCTGATGCGCCCACCAACACGATCATCACGGAAATGCCGGTCGTCCATGCGGAGGTGTTGAGGATCGGCAGATCCTGCAGGCTGAGAAGTGACGACATCAGCGCGATCAGGAACACGTTGAAGACGACGACGCCGATGGTGGCTACGAGGCTGAACTGCCGGTCCACTGCCGCGGTGGCAGGAAGCGACTTCACGCTCCATCGGTCAAGCGGTCCGAGGTCGGACGGTTTCGTGACCGGGGCACGTTCGGCGATGACAAACCCGACCGTGGACCAAACTGCCACGTTCAGCGCGACGATCAGTGCCACCACGAGTCCCGACCACAACACATCCAACACAGGCTCCCCGAAGAAGAGGCGCCACGCGACGACACCAGCCCCTACGAACGCCGGAAGCGTCCACAGTAGCCACTTCGTCAACCGCAGCCAGGCGAGATAGAAGTCCGGGCCGATCAACCACAGTGGCCGGTGGGAGTACTCCGCGGCGAGGCGTGCCGGTTCACCAAGTCCATTGAGTACAGCCTGTTCTGCCACGTCGCGCGTTTGCCCGGACGTTACATATTTGTCGATGGCATCCTCGATGGCTGCCAGAAGCTCAGCCTGGATGTCCTCGCGGTGTGCTTCGGGGATCAATCGCAGCACCGCTGCGACATAGCGATCCGTCAACGTGGTCATGATCCGTTCCCTTCTTGGAATTTCTGCTGCTTTGTCCAGATCGCCGTCCAGTCGCCAACTAGGCCGTCGCCTGAGTTTCAGGTGTGCACCCGAGGTGACAGCGAGTGGACGTTCGCAGGGTCGTAGGCGAAGCGCAGCATCACTGCGATCTGCCCTGTCGTGAGCCATCCCGACGGTAAGAGGTCGGCGGAGCGCAGCGCGGCGACGAGGGTGTTCATCTCTTGTCGCAGCACGTTCGCGCATCGGCTCGGTCGCTTAGCCGCCTCCCGCGAGAAATGCCTCGAACGGTGCCGTCGGTTCGAGTGCGGTGGGGAGGTTCGCGACGAGTACCAAACCCATGCCGACCACGCCTGCCGCTAGGAACACCTCCATCACCACGAGATCGCGCTTCGATAGCCGAGGAGACGTGACGCGCGATTGCCATGCACGCACGGCGACACCAACCAGGCCAACGACTAGCGCTCCGCCGAGGACCACGACAGCCCAGTGGTACATGCGAAAGTCTTCGAGGAGCGCTGTTGCGCTGGGGGTGAGCACTCCCGAGGCAAGTTGAGCGCTTAAGGAAGTCATCGCGGGAGTGGGGTGGGCAGCTGGAAGGAAGGTCAGTGCCGAAGACTGCGGCGCGACACTGCCTTGCACATTGGCGACGGCGATCAACAGCAACACCGCGGTGACTGATGCTCCGAAGAGCATCCCAAACCCGAGAAACACCCGCAGACGAGCCTCGGCAACGAGACGGAACCTGGCCGAGAGTCGACCCATCACCAACGTCGCCACGAGCACAGCCGCGATACTCAACACCGCCTTGGTGACGTGAAACGCACGCCAGAAGTTGGTAGCCACGGCCAAGTCGGCCGGCGCCTCAGACGCGAGCGGCGTGGCGATGACCCAGGAGTCAAGGCCATCGCTCACTAGCTGGGACAACACGTCGATGGATGCACCAGTGCCCCCGGTCGCCCAGGTCGCGACCGACTCAGGAATCGTGAAGGTCGTGACGACCAACACGATCGCGGTGGCAGTGAGAAGCGCCAGTCGGGCACCGCTCGGAGCCGTCAGCTCGTCGGCTCGGGTCATTGCGCTGGGACGGCGGACGTGGTGGCGGTGGCGTCGTGCCGTCGCAACCCGACGGCGATGAGGTACACCGCGAACCAGATCTCGAAGGCGAAGACGGGGATTGCCGCAGCGGCCGCGATCGGGCCATTCAGCGGTATCACGGCCCACAGCTGGGCAAGGTTGCTGGTGAGCACCACAATCCCACCGATCGTTCCGAGCGCGGCGAGTACACGAGGCACCTTGCGCGAGTCCCAAAGCAACCAGCCGAGAACGATCGTGTTGACACTGATGACCAGCCCCTGTCCGAGCAGAAATGCTGCAGTGTGAGCACCGCTGGCCTGCGTCACACCGCCGCCAGGCGTGTGAGCGAGGACCGTCGCGAGCATGGGCAAGGTGCCAGCGATGATAACGGATGCCTCGACGGTGCGAAGCAGCGCGAACGTCGCCGCACGTGTCGGTCCGATGTCGCGAAGTAACGTCCACAGCACCACGCCAGTGCCGACGCATCCAATTGCGAGCGCGAACTCCAGCGTCACGCCCCCGGTGACAAGGCCAGCACCATACGCGGCCACCGCACCGACGGACGTGACGTGCGTGACCAGGTACAGGATGCCGCCCGCTCGGGCACGCTGACGATCGGTGTAGTTCATGAGTCCTCCTCCAGTGGTATACGGCGTACACCTTCGATTTGAGACTAGGTGTACGGTGTATATATGTCAACTCAAACGGCGCATCGACGGCTGGATCGTGAGAGCGTCGTTAACGCTGCGATTGAACTCGCTGACGCCGACGGCCTCGAAAGCGCGAGCATGCGCGCGGTGGCGGAGCGACTCGGTGTCACGCCGATGGCGCTGTACAAGCACATCGCGAACCGGTCGCAGTTGATCGACAAGATGCTCGACCGCGTTCTTGACGCAATCCCGATTCCACCGCCGACGAGCGACTGGACCGATGCGGTGCGCACGCGCATCATGACAACTCGACAACAACTCTCGCGTCACCCGTGGACGAGGGACGCGATCGAATCCCGGCCCATCGCCACACATTCCGTGCTCGCACACATGGACTCGCTGATGGCCGCAATGTTCGACGGCGGCCTCTCAGCCGACCTCGTCCATCACGCGATGCACACGCTCAGCACCCGCATGTGGGGCTTCACCAGGGACGTCCTCCCGACACCCACACCGCCTGTTGAGCCGGCGGAACGTGCGCGCGCTATGACGGCCTTTGCAGAGACGTACCCCTCCATCGTGCGGATGGCGACAACCTCCCCCCACGCAGGGGTGGCCTGCGACGATGACGCCGAGTTCGCCTTTGCGCTCGACCTGCTCCTCGATGGGATCGAGCGCCTCCACCGGTCCGGTTGGAACCGATCAATGAAGGTTGGATCGGACTGAAGAATTGACGCCGCCTACACGCGACGGCAGAGCGGGAGCGCGGCGGCGGTGAACGCGGCGGCTTGCTGGCCGACGAGGAGCCGGGTCTCACAGGAGGCTTGGATCGCGGCCTGCTCGATCGCGGCGACGGCGACGTCGAGTTCCTCGACGGTGGGTGCGGAGACGGCGATGAGGCCGGTGTAGCGGAGGATGCCGTGGCCGGCGGTGAGGTCGGCTTCTTGCCGGAGCACGTCGTGGTACTCCGCGGTCTGGGAGGCGTCCTCGATCTGGCCGATCTTCGCGCGCTGGGCATGGTCGGAGATGTGCTCGACCTTCTTCTTGCGGATGTCGCGAGCAGCAGCGTCGGAGCGCATCGGGGTGCAGATCAGTGAGAACGACCGTTGGATGCCGGTGGACAGCAACACCGGGGACAGGAACCCCGGATAAACCAGCGACCGGGGCCACTCGCTGACCCAGAGCACCGCATGGTGAGCGGAGTCGGTGCGCAGCTTGCCCCAGGTCTCGGTGACCGCGACCGGCCCGGCGGTCGCGAGGGACTGGCCGAGCCTGCCGTGGCGTTCCAGGGTGGCGGCGATGGCGGGGTCGTAGGCGGAGCGCAGCATCACTGCGATCAGTCCTGGCGTGAGCCATCCCGAGGGCGAGAGGTCGGCGGAGCGGAGTGCGGCGACGAGGGTGTTCATCTCTTGGCGCAGCACGGCGGCGGCCCCGCGTATCCCGCCTCCGGCGGTTCTGATCTGTCGAGCGCTTGTCTTCATGTCGAGTGACAGTGAGAGTGTTGTGGCGTGGCGTTCGCCGGCGGGCCCGGCGCGGTCGATGAGTTCTGCGTAGGTGTCGGCCGCCCACGAGCCGTCCGGGGTGCCGTGAGTGGCCCACCATTCGGCGAGTCCGGTACCGGAGTCTGGGAGGGTGCGTTCGAGGACTTGCAGCGTCGCGATCCGTCCGGAGCGGCAGACGGTGGCCAGGACGCGGCCCCAGGAGCTGACGCGGCGTTCCTGCTCGCCGGGATCGAGGAGCACGAATGCGGGATGGGTGACCTCGCACACGACGGTCAACGTGGCAGCGTGGGGGTCGTGGATCATCCCCGCTCCGGTGTCGGGGTCGGTGTACTCGCGCAGCCTGGCCATGTCGCCGGGCAGGGCGAGGGTGCCGACGGGACGTGGGACGACGATCCTGCTTCGGTACAGCAGTTGCCCGCCGGTGGTGCGCCACAGCCACCAGCAGACGATGGGCAGCCACTCCACGATGGGCCGGCCCGCGATGGGTATCCAGGTCAGCGCGGCGGCAAGTACCCAGATGGGGGCGGTGTAGGCGAGCAGCATCCCGCCGCCGGCGTAGAACGCGCCGATGAGCGTGGCTCCGCCGATCGCGAGCGTGATGAGCTGGGTCAGCGACAGGCCGAGGAGGACGCCGCGGCGGGTGAGTCGGGAGAACTTCACCGGCACGAGTTCACCCGCGGTGGGGCGGTCGTGGTTCGTGCTGCTCATCGTCTACTCCTTCGGTGGGCGTGGCGCGGGCGGCAGGGGCTGCTTCGGCGGCGGTGATTGGTTGGTGCTCGGCGGTCGTGGTGCCGGGCTCGACGGCGGTGCCGCAGGTGAGGCTGTGGGAGGTGACGGTGTCTGCGCGGCGGCGTCGGCGACGTGCTCGCCCTGGGCTCCGAGCGCGGTGCCTGCCTTCGGCCCGGCGGTCGCGGCACCCTTGGCGACGCTCGCCCCGACCACGACGCCTGCGGCTACGGGACCAGCCGCGGCTGCGCCGCCTCCGCTTGCTGCGGCCCCTCCACCGGCCGCGCCTCCGCCGCTCGCGGCGGGTGCCGGCGCCGGGGTCTTCGGCGGTGGCGGGGCAATGCGTCCACCGGAGCCTCCGCCCGCGTTCCCGCCGCCGCTGGTGGTTCCGTCGAGTACCTTCTTCGGCTCACCGCCGCCTTGCGGTTTGGTCGGGACGGGGATCGGGCGGTTGAGTGCGCTCTTGGCGTCCTGCTCGGAGCCGATCGCGTGGTAAATGTCGAACCCGACGAACGCGATGAACTTGTACGTCAGGTAGGGGGCGAACGCGGCCATCGCCATCAGCACGATCCCGGCGATGGGATCACTCACTGAGGCGAGGTCGGCGTCGATCGGTGCGGAGACCTGGGTGATCGCGACGAGGAACATCACGACGAGGACGAGTTTGGAGCAGATCAGGGCGACGACGAACATCGCCCACTTCCCGATCCATCCCCGCGAGGCGTCCCACGAGGCACCCGAGAATGCGAGCGGTGCGAACACGACCGCGACCAGCAGGAGTGCTTTCCTGACGAGCAGGGACAGCCACACGATCGCGGCGGCGGTGATCGCGAGGCCGGCCATGAAGATCGTGATGATGGCACCGACACCGGGGGCGGCGATGTTGATGCCGACCAGCCCTGCGGCGAGGAGCGCGATCTTGTCGCCCATCGACTCGGTGGTCTCTCCGGTGGCCTGCACGATCCCGATGCATAGCTGGTCGACGACTTCCAGCATCAGTGCGGTAAGTGTGATGACGACGAATGATCCGAGGACGGACTTCGCCAGTCCGAGTGCGGCGCGGGTGAGGGCGGTGGGGTCGCGGCGGATCAGTCCGGTGATGAGTTGGAGGCAGAAGAAGATCAGCATCACGAAGACCGCGATGCCGAACAGCAGGTTGTAGACGGCGATGTAGCCCGGCTTGGTGACATCCACCAGCGTCGTGGTGTCGAAGACCGACCAGACCGCCTCGAACAGCCACCCGGCGGCGGCACCCATCGCCTGAGCGAGCCAGTCGAACGGGGCCGCGACCAGAGAGGCGGCTCCTTCGCCGACGGCATCGCAGACCGAGGAGATCACGGGAACGTCGCACACGCCCATCACGAACACCAGTACTCCCTCGACGACGACGGTCGGGTCAGACGGACTGGCCGACACTCCAGAAGAAGTTGATGAGCGTCACCGACGCGCCGCAAATCACCGCCGCGCCGCAGGAGACGAGGACGCCGATCTTCCCGCGCGAGGCGAGGTGCGGGTTGGAGGAGTTCGCGCCGAAGCCCCACACGATCGCGGACACGATCAGAGCCAGGACGCTGAGGATCAGGCCGATGGTCATCACCGCGCCGACGATGGTGCGCAGCTGGTTGATCCCCGGCAGGCCGTTGGTGTTGGGGTCGATGTTGATGTCCATCGGCACCAGCAGCGGCGCGGACATGACGTTGGCGAGCAGATCGAACACGGTGGGTCTCCTTGGCGACGGGCGGCCCGCCCGCGGACTCGCAGACGGGGTACACGCGACAGGTGCACCCGCAACCCCTCGACAGCAGACACAGCGATGCCCACGCCGACGAGGGTGTGGGCATCAAGCTCAGAGAGGTTCAGAGTCAGAGTTGCTGGCCGAGGTTGAGGAGCCAGTTCATCCAGGCGACGCCGCCTCCGGCGAGGACGGCGGCACCGACCGAGACGAGGACACCGATTCGGCCCTTGCTGGCGGTCGCGTAGTTGCCGTGGGCGGTCGCGATGGCCCACACGATTGCCGAGACAATCAGCATGAGGACGGCAACGATGAGGACGAGGGTCAGGAGCGCGCCGACGACGGCGCGGAGGTCGCTGATGCCGCCGAGCCCGTTGAAGTCGGGGAAGACACCCATTGCAGGTCACCCCACCGGGAACCGCAGGTATTCGAAGCGTTCGAGGTCCATGTCCGTCAGGTGCTCCAGCCCTCCCGGGGCAGCCTCGGGTGGATGGGGTGGCGCAGGGTATTGACGGCGCGGAGATCGGCGACCCGGTGTTGGTCCTAGTCGAGCAGCACGGTGTCGGCGATTTTTGTGGCCACTTCCTCAAGGGAGGAGTAGTTCGCGGTGTCCAGTCCAGAGCGTGCTGCAAGCAGAGGGCTGACTCGTCGCAATTCGTCGAACGTTGTGCCGTGGACGATTGGGATGACCCGGTCAGTTGCGAGCAGAGCGGAGAGCTCCTGCGCGGCAATTCCCTCGTTGTTGAGGCTCGTGAACAACGCTGGCGTGACGAGCACGATCCCTGCTCGCGAGCCCGCGAGACCCTTGTCGATCTTGCGGATCAGCGAGGTGCCGAGTGGGACATCCATTTCGCTGAACCAGACTGAGACGTCAAGACCAGTCAGTAGGTTGTTCAACTCCAGAGCTGTGCCCTGACGGTCGTCCCATGCGTGGCAGAGGAACAGGTCGCGGCTACCGTCGTCGGTCCGGGAGATTTGGACGACCTGTTCGCGTACCGGGTTGAGCGTTTGATACTCGCGGGTGGAGTAGGAAACGGCTGACCGCCGCGTCCGGCTTGAGTTGCCGCTGCCTCCGCTGCCTCCGCTGCCGCCGGATGAGCGACTGGCATAGCTCGGGTACCGGCGCGGCGCCGGAGGAGCCGTGTAGGTGGGCGGCGGTGTGTAGTAGGTCGGTCGGCGTGACGAGCCGTAGCGACATGCGGGGCAGTTCGCGGCACCGCTCGCGGTGCGGTGACCTTCAACTGGAGCTGTGCACTGAGCCATACGACCAATTCTATGAATGACCTCCGACAGTGATCGGAGTGGCAAGCTGGGCCTGATCAGCGTAGGCCCGCGGCGTAGGTGTTCCAGGCTGCGCCCGAGATTAGGCCTTGACGGTGACGTGGAGGTGGTCGTAGTGGCCTCCGGTGATGGAGGCGGGGTCGTGCATGCCGCCGCCGTTGTAGGGTCGCCAGCCCTCGCTGTCGCGTGCAAGGGACCAGATTTGGCCTTGCCAGATCAGGTACTCGACGCCGAGCACGTCGGCGTTGTTCTTCATCCAGTTGGTGGCCTTCCAGCCTGCGTCGAGCTGGGCCGGGGTGGGACGCTGGCCGATGCGGTTGCCGAAGGTGATGTCGCACGCCCTGCCGAGGGGATGCTCGGACTTGGTGCCGGGGCGCGGTGAGTAGCAGCCCCAGCCGGTGTCGGGGAACGTGGCGAGGGTCTGCTGGTGGAGGTGGAGCATGCGGGCGGTGATCTTGCCCGAGCTGGTGGGATCGTCGAGGAGCCGGTCGGGGTCCCCGTCAACACCGGTCGGCGCACCGACGGTGGCGTTGTTGCAGGCGGCGGGTGATCCGCTGGTCGCCGTCTGCAGGTTCGCGGCCCGGTGTTCATTGAGCCAGGCCGCGGCGTCGATGGCCTCGCCGTTCGTGCCGCCGGGCCGGACCTCGAAGTGCAGA
This sequence comes from Phycicoccus sp., assembly GCA_039812375.1. GTDB lineage: Bacteria > Actinomycetota > Actinomycetes > Actinomycetales > Dermatophilaceae > JAGOME01. The sequence goes on from JBDIAO010000048.1 coordinate 15,065, forward strand.
TGTGCGCCGGTGCTCATGCCCGAGGAGCCGACATCGCCGATGTGCTGCCCGGCGCTCACTCGGTCCGCGGGACGGACGTGGATGCCGCTCTGCCACATGTGCGCGTACGCGGTCGCGACGGTCTTGCCGTCGATGGTGTGCTCGATGACGATGAGGCCGCCGTACCCGCCGGAGAACTCCGCGACAGTGACGGTGCCGTCAGCGGCGGCGAGGATCGGGGTGCCGTCCGGCGCGGCGAAATCGGTGCCGGTGTGCATCTTCCGTTCGCCCGTGATCGGGTGCACCCGCATCCCGAACGGCGAAGACAGCACCCAGGTGCCCTCGGGCAGCGGAAACACCACCCGCGACGACGACACCGCCGGACCACCCGCACCGCCAGTCGCACTGCCGCTTCTGGTGAGGGCGGCGAGAATGCTGTCGGCGACGGGCGCGTAGTTGCGGTAACGGTCGGGGTAGGCGGAGACCTCGACGGCTTGGGCGGCTTCGCCGGGGTCCATCTGTTGCCAGCCGGGGATGTCGAGCAGGCCTCGCGGTGAGGGGTAGTTCGGTCCGGTCGGCCCGCCGAAGAACGCTCGCGCCTGATAGGTCGGGTCCATCAACTTTGCGACCGAACCCCATCCCGATTGCGGGCGCATCTGGAACAGGCCGAGGGAGTCGTGGTCGCCGCCGTTGCCGTCGTTCGGGTAGTTCGCCGACTCGGGGTAGGTGCCGGTGTTGGTGAGCATCCGCAGCGTGGACTCGGTGAGTGCGGCCATCAGCGCGATCTTGATTCCTGGCCGGCCCACGTCGCTGATGCCGTTGCCGACGGAGATGATCGTGGCCGCGTGCGTGAGCTGCCGACGATTCAGGGTGAAGGTCTCACCGTTCGCGGTGGTCACGGTGAGCGAGTCCGGGATCGGGCCGAGGTTCACGCTCCCGGCAGGGGTTGCGCAGTAGGCGGCAGCGGGGTTCATCAGCACCCCGATACCGAGGAGAGCAGCGGCGGGGGCGAAGAACAACAGCGCCAGGGACGCGATAGCGGCTTTGCGGAACACGACACCAACCCCTTCAGCGCAGCGGGGTGTCGAGCTGCGACAACCGCAGCAGATGGCAGGTCGGATAGGTCGGGGCGCAGACGACGAACACGGTGAACGCGACCGGATGCTCACTGGTCACCTGCTGCCCGTTCCAGACCCCGGCACGATTCCGGCTGCCCTCGATCGTTACGGCCGTCGTTCCTGCCGCGAGCTGCCCCGGCTGAGCCTGCGCTACTGCATCGGCCCAAGCGTCGGGGACGTACGCGGCCTCAATGGTGAGGTGCTGCCGGGTGGCGTACTGCCGCAGCTCGATCCAGGCGTCACGGGTCGGTAAGTACGCGGCCACGTCGGAAGCGAGCCCGGCTTGCTCGTCCCCGCTGGGGTCACCGACCGCGAGGATCGCCGAGGTGTAGTCCAGCGGCCAAAGCCCCGAGGCCGTGTCCCACGCGAACAGCGTGGACGCGACGCCCCGAGCGAAAGTCTCAGGGTCGGCCGAACGCGGAACCACTGGAACCCGTGGTGTCCGTGGCGTGCTCGGTGCCACGGTCGGCGGTGGTGCCGTCGTGGCCGGGCCGGGCTCCAGGTCGGGATCGGGGGTGGTGTTGCTGCGGGGCCCGGTGAAGAGTCCGTAGACGCCGACACTGGCGAGGAGCAGCAGGACGATGCCGGCGGCGATGAGGGCGACGAGTCGGCGGCGGTTCCGGGGATCGGTGGGTGCAGGGCTCATGCCGAGCAGGTACGCACCCCGCGCCGGAGGTCGTGGTCAGAGTGCGCGGAGTTGGGGCCGCTCCGCCGCGCCTTCACGGGCGGCTCGGAGTGCGTCGGCGAACCGGACGGTGCCGTCGGTGGTGGCGAGGAAGTTCTCGAACTGCTCGTCGGTCAACTCGGCGGCGAGGGTGTCGGTGTCATAGTGGGTCCACCAGTCCGCCAGCTCACCCCAGGTCTGCACGAACGCGCGCAGTGGGTAGCGGACGGGCTGCCCGTCGCCGGTGACAAGTGGCAACGGCCGGGGTGGGGTGCGCTTGCCCTTCTTGAGCGACTTCGCGTGGGCCACGGCCGCTTCGGCACGGGCGTGCAGCTCGGCCTCGCGCCGCTCCCGCGCGGTCGTGTCGGCCTCACGGATCGCTTGATAGATCGGATGCACCGAGCCGCCCGCCTCAATCCGCTCCAGCCCAGCCGCGGCCTCGGCACGCAGCGTCTCTGGCAGGGCGGGGTTGTTCGCGATGTCTTCGAGGTAGCCGATCTTCTCCAGCGTCGTGTGCGAGGCACCGCCGGGAATCATCGCCGCCGCCTGTTCACGGGTCTTCCCGAGTGGCCCGCTCGACGGTGGTGCAAAGTTTGCACCACCGCCGTTTCCTGGCTGGTTCTCGCTGCTGAACTGCGTGGCGCTCTTGCGGCGGGCGGCGTCTTCGGCCATGACCTGCTTGAGTTCTCGGTACAGACCGGCGGCTTCGAGTTGGGTGTAGGGCTTGTGGAGCATGTTGTCGTCCTGCTCGGCGAGGAGCTGCCCGAGCCGGTCGGACAGGCCGCTGCGCACCCACACGTTGACGGTGCGCCAGCCGAGCTTCTTGATCGCAGCGAGGCGTCGTGCCCCGCACACCAGCACGCCGTCGATGGTGATTGTGAGCGGTTGCAGTAGGCCGTCGCGTCCTATCGATGCGGCGAGGGCGTCGATGTCGCCGAGGTCGGCGCGGTGCCGGGTGCCGACGAGGATCGACTCGACGGTGCGGTCGAGCTGGATGCTGCCGATTTGTGGCTCGGTCACGACGACTCACCACCTCCACCGCTCGGCGCGGCCAGTGCGAGCGCGAGGATCAGATCGTCGTCGCGGAGCAGCAGGTCGAGCGTTTCGCCGAGCAGCAGCCGGAGCAGGACGCCGCGACCGCTGCTGGTGGCGACGTAGGCCGGGTGCGGGTTCCCGAGCAGTGCCTTCAGCAGGGCGGCCCAGGAGCGGCGCGGCAGGTCGAGCAGTGCCCGCGCGTGCCGATCGCGGCGCAGCGCCTCGTAGGCCGACTGGCGGGTGCCAGCCTTCATCAACGCCCCGCAAACGTGCTCCACGGAGGCCCGTGCGGTGTCGGCGGGCCAGTCGAGTAGGCACAGCATTGCGATGGCGTCCTCGGCCGCCGATCCGGCGGACATGCATGCTTGCGCCGACCCGAGACTGTCGCGCGGCTCCGGTTCGAGGTCGCTGGGACGCAGGTCGGTGGTGTGGAACGCGGGATGGTAGTCGGCCAGCGCGGTGTCGCGTTCGGAGAACCGTTCGGGGTCGTGGAACGCCGACACGTGTGCGCGGCGGGCCTGGTGCACCGAGCAGAGCAGGCCTTGGGCGCGTTCCTCGTAGATGCAGGTGATTCGCACGGCGTGGGTGATGATCGCCCACGGATCGTTGGCCTCGCGGGTCGAGCGGTACTGCATCGCGTCGAACGCTGCCGTGACTGCTTCCCAGGTGTCGAGCTTGTGCTTCCTCGCGAGCGCGCGGTACTTGTCGGCGGCGAACTCCATCAGGTCGCGGGCTACCGGGTCGTGAACCCAGGCATCCTCACCGCCCTCGGCCAGGCGATTGAGCAGGGCGCGCAGGCCCTCGCCGGTGGTAAAGTTCTCAGCCCCGAAGGCCGTCGGCTCGGTCCTGGTGTTCCTGCTGGTGCTGGTTGGTGTGGTCATGGTGTCGGCACCTCCTGGCAGGCAGGTGCGCACTCGCTCCCACGAGCGCGTCCTGTATGCCGATGCCGTTACAGCCATGACCTCTCACCGCCGTCAACTCATCGAGACCCCGGAGCGGGTCATCTGCGAGGCGGGCGTGCTGCTGCGCCCGAACGCCGAGATCGGCGGCAGCCGCCGGGCGCGGTCCCCGAGACGGCGAACGCCGGCCCCGATTGGGGTGCGGGTGCGGCGTGCGAGTTCGGCTTGGAAGTCGAGGTCACGGCCGGCCGCGTGCGCCGAATGCCGGGCGATCAGGTCGGTGGGGCGCACCCACTCCACGCCGCGCCCGCGAATGATCGCGTGCTGCTTGTCGTCGCGGGCGACCTGCGCGGCCCGCACCGCCTCCGGTGTGCTCGTCGCCTCGACGGGCTCGGGGCGCTCCCGCGGCTTGTCCGGAACCAGCCGCGCTGGATCGGGCCTGGCGGTGTCGTTGTGCTGCGGGTTGTCGGTGGTGTTCATGGGGTTGTCTCCTCCCGCTCGTTGGCGGTGTCGGTGGTGCCTGTGAGGTGCGCGACGGCGAACCAGCGACCCACGGTCGAGGGATGCACCCCGAGTTCGCGGGCGATCCGCTTGTTCGACCAGCCCGCCTCGCGCAGCTCCCACCCCAGCGCCTGCCGATCTGCCACACCGTCGTCTCGACGTTCCGGGTCCGGCTTGCCAGACGGCAGCTCTGGCATGGAATCGACGGCGTTCGTCGAGAACAAGTCGGCAGCGGCGGGTTCCGCGTCGGGGTCGTTATTGCGGGTAAGGATCACGGTCAGGTGCGTGATGGCGAGTAGCACAACGGGTGGCACTGCGGCGACCGAGGCCGCGAGCATCTTGGGCACGTCGGCGTCGGCGGCGAGGACAGCGTGAATGGCGTTCGCCGTCACCGAGACGAGTGCGCCGCCGACCAGCAGCGCCCATGGATACCAGGCCGAGCGCTGCCCGGCGAGGGCGACGACGGCGACCGTGGCCACGACGATGATGCCGTCAACGATCAGCGGCCACGCCCAGGCCTGCCCTGCCCCGATCCCGGAGCGCGCTGCCAGATCGGCCAGCGACGTGAACGACAGCCAGAACGCCCCGGCGGCGATGAACACCGTCCCCGCGACCGCAGTCCTGGCGGCCCAGCGCCGCCCGTACGATTCGCGCCTCACAGCCCCGCCCTCCCGAAGGCCGGAGATGGTGGGCTCTCCGAGCGACCGAACCACTGACCCACGCTCCGAAACTGACCGACGGGCGCGCCCTCCGACGCGGGCTGGGTGGCTCGGTAGGCAGAGCGCACGGTCGTGGTGATCTCGCGATCGCCCAGACCCGCCGACTGTGCCGCAGCCCCAAGGGCGTCGAGCGCGTCGGCGGGCGAGACGCCGTTCTCTGCGAGGCGGCAGGCGGCCCAGAACAGGCCCCGGTTCCGCTCGCCCTCACCCCGCCCGGCGACCCACGCCGCCAACCGCTCAGCATCCACATCCATCGAGTTGCTGCTCGCGCGTGGTGGGGCGACGGGGCGCGGGTCGAGGAAGTCCCGCAGCCGGGCCGCATCCACCGTGCCGACCGAGTGCGCGGCGATGTCGGCGACCTCGTACCGGCGGATCTTCCCGTCGATGATTCGTCGGGAGGGAGGAGCGATGATGTAGCCGCCGTCGCCACGGAAATCGACACCAGCGGTGGCTGCCTGCCACGACCGCTGCTCCCTGCCCGGTGTCGCCGGGAAGTACACGTGCGCGCCACCGGTTGGTTTGCGCACCAGCAGACCCGCCCCGTCGACGAGCCCTGCGTCGGTGGCGCGCTGGTACGCCGCGCGGCCGTCTTGGGGGCCGTGGACATCGACATCGACGACGACTACGCCCGAGGCAGCGCCGGTCGGAATGCCGATGTTCGCGTTCGGTGTACGCGACCACCACGCGGCAGCCTGTTCCGGGTCGCCGCTCGCGTCGAGGAACCCACGACGGGTCAGCGGACACTTCCCCTCGGCGAGGCACGGGAACACGGGCACGCCAGCCATCGCGAGGCTCCGCGCCGCAACCGCCAGGTTGGGCGAGCGATCCACGCGAATGAGCGCGGCCAGAACATCGAATGCCTCGGACATCACAGCCCCCGCCCTGCCAGCACTGGCGCGCCACGCGG